>JAKAOI010000216.1 GCA_021812265.1 Chloroflexota bacterium
ATCTCCGAGAATGAGTGTGACAAAAGAGTTGGCGCCACAGAAAGTGGACTGCATGCGCTTTGACCCAATTCGCAACGGTTCGCTGATCAATTCCCAGATAACGAGCAGTCCATCTACATATATCGCAACGGCTTGTTTTCGCAACGCTGCTTCATATCCTTAGTGGATAAGAAATGGCGTATATTTCTTGGACAATATCCACACCGATATCATTGGGAGCCAGAAGGATTTCTTCTAACTTTTGTTGATGGGGTGTCTATTGACAGTGCGGGTAGGTGAGTAGCTCCATATATATTAGCACATAACCCGACTATACCACTATTTCAAATTTCAGAACAGAAGTCCACGTTATAAAAAATTCAGCAGCGGGTACGTTCCGCCCAGCAACGAAGTTGTGTTGGCCTGCGCCCATTTTGTCAGCACGGTGGCGTACACCGAACGAAAATCCGTTGTATATACCAAATTGCCGTTAGTGTCTAAACTGCTTAAATCCGGGTTAGAGCCATATAATCCGCCTTTTACCTTCGGGCCAAACACAAATAATGGCGCCGCAGTTCCATGATCGGTCCCCATACCGCCATTTTCTTTTACACGGCGGCCAAATTCCGACCACGTCATCATCAGCACATTACTATCCGCGCCATGCGCATGCAGATCTTGCCAAAAAGCCGCAATTGCCGCCGCCAATTCAGGATATAGTTTTTGCAGTGTTTCTTTGGCGTTTACATGGGTGTCAAATCCACCAATAATCACATAGGCTACTTTTACGCCTAAGTTTTGCGTGATTGCGCCGGCGACAATTTGCAATTGTGATGAAAGCGTAGATTGCGGATATGTGATGGCAGGTTTATATGCGGCGTATGCTTTATCAAAATCTGCAGTGGCGCTAACAGTTGTTGCGGAAACGGAGGAAAGCAGGCCGGAAAGGGTATTTTGCGGATTTGCCTGCGCAAATGATGTATACAACTGCAATAAAGCAGACGTTCGGGTTTGTTCTATTGCCGCGCTGGTTTGCGGCGGCGCTTGCAGCTTAAAATTTGCCGCGCTGGCAATCGCCGGAACAGAAAAGTTTGGCGCCTGCAGCGCATATGGCAGTTGGTTGCCGGTTTCTATTCCATTAAGGGGCTGCGATTGCGCATTGGGCAATGTTGATAGATATTTGCCCAGCCAGCCATATTCTGCCGAACCTTGCTGCCCAGTCATATCTAACGATTCCCAGATATACATCGATTGAAAATGCGACAAAATCGGGTCAGGATACCCAACCCCCTGCATCACCGCCATACTGCCCGATTCCCATAATGGCTGCAATGCGCCCAATTCTTTGTTCAAACCCATTACACTGTTTAGCGGAATAACATCTTGCGCCGAAAGCGCCAGTGTTGGCCGGTTTTGCGCCAGCAAGGGATCAGTATATGGAGCCACCGCATATAAACCATCGTTGCCGCCCGCCATTTGCACAATCACCAAAATATTGTTATTTTGCGGCGATTGCGCCAGTGTTTCCGCTAATACACCCGCCGGGTATGCAGTGTTCAGCATATCTAAGCCCAGCGCGCTTGCTCCGAGCATAAGCAGGCCATTTTTAAAAAATCCCCGTCGTGAAGATATCATGCTGTGCGCCATCCTTTTAGTTGAGTTGATATTCCGGACCGGATAACAGGATATATATCGTGTTGCGCGCGGTTTCCCACGATGTTTTAGTTCCATCGGCAAATGTTATATTTTGCAGCGCGCTGGGATATGGGTTGATTTGCAAAAATTGCGTAAGCAGCGCTAAACGTTCGCTGGAAAGCGCGCTGTCTATAAAATTTTGCGCATAATAATTAATAAAATCACCATAAGATTTAAGATTATGTTTGGCAATATCACTCGTCATGGTTTCAAAAGCAAGTATATTCCCAGTTTCAGCAGCCAAAAATCCGGGAACATTTGCAGCGGTATTCAGCAGATTAATACGCGCCAGCCAAGTAGCCGTATTCATCCAAGCCTCGCTTTCTGTGTCTCCCGGCCAGCCTGCCACGTTTACCGGAGCAAACAGCGATTGCCCCATTGCCGCCATTGCGCCGCCGACGCCTTGTCCCTGTGTTTTCAGCTCAAGCTGACGAATAGAGCCGATAACAAATTCCGGGGGGCTTTTTATTCGCGCGCGATACGCCGCCGCCGAAAAAAACGCCGGCGCATTGAACATAGCCTGCATTACGGCTTTAACACTGTGACCGGAGCTATAGTAAGCGTCGACCATCGGCTTAATTTCCTCGGCAGAAGGATTGGGATGCACAAAAAAGCTGAACAGCCGCGTAGCTAAATGCGGCCCCGCCGCAGGATGCGCCGCAATAATGCGAATAATATCACGGTAATCAAAACTGCCGGTCTGCCCTAAAAAAGTTTGTGTCGCCGTATTATGCTGAGCCGGCGTGTATACCGAAGCGCCATTGCGCAACGACCAACCGGTTAAGGCAAAAGCCGCCGCGCGCACATCATCTTGCGTATAGCCGCTGGAGACACCGAGGGTAAATAATTCCAGCAATTCGCGGGCGTAATTTTCATTGGGATTATTTTTGCGGCTTAGCCGGAGATCCAGCCACCACATCATGGCAGGGTCTTGAGTGATTCCAAGCAAAATATTGTCGAATGTATCCAGCGCGTGCGCGCGTAAAAATTGATTTTGCTGGATAAGCAGCGGCAAATTTTTTGGCCCGCCAATTTTTTGCGCGCTGCTCGTTAACAAACCATGCCAAAACAATGTCATTTTTTCTTGCAGCGGCCGTTTGGTGTACAGCATGCGCAAAATCCACCAGCGCTGCATATCCGCAAATTTGGTAAAATCAAAGTTCATGGAACTCAATTGATTTTCAATCGGGTCTGTTATTGTTTCATAGTTCAACAATTGATTAATGGCGGCGGTTAAACCCAGTGAACCGTAATATTGAATATCGGATTGCGTTCCGCCAAATCCTGCCCTGCGCAGTAAATGCGCAATATTGGCTTCAACTGCGGGGGTAACATTGGCTCCGGGAGCAAATACCGATTGCTCACGCGCTAAAAGTGTTCCGCCGGCAATTCCCGCGGCAGCCAAACCCACCACGCTTGCGCCGATAAGCAGCGTCCTTCGGGAAATCTTTCTGCCGCCAAATCGCAATGTTTTTTTTTGCGGCTTCGGCGCAGTAATATCTTCGGGAATTATGGCAGAATCTTCAGAAATTACCGTCGGTGAATCATCAATAGAAAGAATGGGTTGTGGTAAAGGCGCAAAAGCGTGTTCGTTTTCGTTTTCATTCATAACACATATTTCTCCGAAAAACAGCCGCTGCCTGCAGCGGCGCAATATTCCTTAAGCGGAAAGCGCAAGCAAACAGATGAAAACACATCTTGTACTACTATGCGATCGATAAATTAAAATACGCTGAAAAATAATACGTTTATTTTTTATTCAGCAATCCGATATATCACCGGAAATCTCCGAATTGTGACTAAGTTGTCATATTTTTTCATATTTGTAACAAATATGTTACCAGGAATATTGTAATTACGTTATGGATTATGTATAATACTTTCATGATTGCATCCGTACATTCTTCATTTGCGATAACACTGTGAATATCGCAAGAGAATGGGCGCAGTCCGATTCCGGCGTTGACGCCGGCAAGTCTCTTATTCGGTCACGGCTTTGCCCGAGAAAGGGAGCGAACTTGTGCGCTTGCTGCAAATACAAAATCATACTCTGATGACTGATATCAGAACAAATCTTCATGGCGAATGGTCTGCTACCGATCTATATTCGCCTATAGATCTTCACGCTATTGATGATCTTACTCCCCTGATATTTGGCGTTTGGAAAACAAAGAACAAGTTGGTTTCAGTTTTCTTGCAGCGTTTCATTCAATCTGCCTTTGCGCTGTTTCAGAAACACGGCGGCTATTATTTGCGCCGGCCCCAATATTCTGTTTGGTATGGCGTTTTTCCATATAACGACAGTTATTTTGCCGCACACATAAAGGCTGCCGCGCCGCAATACTAAAAACTTGCAGGCGGCTGTGTTAGTTTCAGCGAGTGGCTATTCTATCTTTAAGCAAAACAATATCCAAGTTATCCGCGCCATGCGCATATCGCCATGTAACTATGACATGCGCCATTAGGTTTATCGATGCGCCATATGCAATTTGCGTATATTACACTGCGCAGCATATATAGCGCCGGCGGAAAAGCTGCTATGCGTTCCGCAATTATTACAACAGGAGTAAATCATATGGATTCTATGACAACCCACGAAGAAGCTTTGAATCTGCGCCGCGAATGGAGCGAAAATCCCCGGTGGCATAACATCAAGCGGCCATATTCGGCGGAAGATGTTTTAAAATTGCGCGGCTCGGTGCGCATTGAACACACATTAGCCAAAATGGGCGCAGACCGCTTGTGGAATCTGCTGCACAGTGAGCCATATGTGCCGGCGCTTGGCGCATTGACCGGAAACCAAGCAGTGCAAATGGTTAAAGCCGGCTTAAAAGCCATCTACCTCAGCGGCTGGCAGGTAGCCGCAGACGCGAATGAAGCCGGGCAGATGTACCCCGATCAAAGTTTATATCCGGCCAACAGCGTTCCGGGTGTTGTAAAACGCATTAATCAAGCGCTGCAACGCGCCGATCAAATACAACACTCCGAAGGCGCCGGTGATACATATTGGTTTGCCCCAATTGTGGCCGACGCAGAAGCAGGCTTTGGCGGCCCATTAAATGTTTTTGAACTTGTTAAAGCAATGATCGAGGCCGGAACCGCAGGCGTACACCTAGAAGATCAGCTTTCCTCCGAAAAAAAATGCGGACATATGGGTGGTAAAGTATTGATTCCGACACAATCGGCAGTGAAGCATCTTATTGCCGCGCGGTTAGCCGCTGATGTAAAGAT
>JAKAOI010000217.1 GCA_021812265.1 Chloroflexota bacterium
CCGATCTCTTGGGGCCGGCAGAGTTATTCAAGCCGGGTACCGCTCGCTGCATTTGGTAACCTTCCTAACCGCGGGTGAAGATGAGGTGCGCGCTTGGACCGTGCGTGAAGATTCACGCGCGCCGGCGGCGGCGGGAAAAATTCACTCAGATATTGAAAAAGGTTTTATTCGCGCCGAAGTGGTTGCGTTTGACGATTTAATTGCCTGCGGGAGTTTGACAGCGGCAAGAGAAAAGGGCGTGCTGCGGCTGGAAGGAAAAGAATACATTATTAAAGATGGTGATATTGCGCATTTCCGATTTAATGTCACCCGATAATTGCAAAGGTTACGCTATTTCGCATGCTAGTAATACATTTAGGGGAACTTAGCCGAGCGGATCGCGCATGTATGGCTGATGAAATAATTACCGTTATGGCCGCTGTGTTTACATATCCGCCATTTCCGGACGCATATCGGCCCAAGCTGCTGTTACGACCCTATTCTCATCAGGATATCAGCCGGGCAGAGTTGTTTTTGCAATCTTCAACATTGCTGGCGGATGATTCCGTGGAAATAACCGATTCATCGTTTGCCGCGCGGCTGCAAGATTTTTTGTTGCGGTTTTGGCGTTCGCTGCATGGCGATCAGAATGCCTTAATGTACGCTTTGGCGGAACAACACGCGCAAGCGCTGCATAAAAAAATTGTGCGCGTTGTGCTGGATGGCGCCGCCGCGCAAGAACAATCAGCGCAAAAAAGAATCTCTTGGCAGCAATGGAATGGCGCGTCGCCGCTTTCTGCGCCAAAAGAAATTGTGCTTGCTTTAGCGTATGAAGTAAGCGCGGCGTTGTCGCAATTGCGCACAGAAGAAGCATCCGCCGGAGCATATGCGCCGCGTATTGAAGTAAGTGAACATACTGCCGATCAATATACAGTAGAGATTCCCGTGATTGAGAGCGCCGCGCAAACAAATAGCGCGCGGCATACCGCCCCCTTGCCGGAAATAATGATATCGGCAGAAATACAAGATATACAAGCCGATACCGCAATATTTACGCAATTGCGCGAACAGTTACTAGCCGCAATGCAAAAAGCAGCAGAGTTGTATGGCGCGCCATATGCGGGAAGCGATCCTGCCGGAATAATCCAGTCATTGCGCGAGCATAATGCAATAGATGAAAGCTCGTTACGCATGGCAGAGGGGATATTGGCGGTTTGCGGCCAAGTGATTGCGGCGCGGCGAGCTTCGCTGGACGAATATCGACAAGCAATGATTTTATATTTACTTTTCAATCGCAGCCGATTTTCTCAGCCATAAAAAGATTCATTGTGGTACAATCAAGATTTGAACTGTATCGTTTGGAAATATATTTTGTTTTATCCGGAGTTGGAAATGCAGTACTCTTGTCCGGATTGAGCGAAAATTCTGTAAAATATGTTTTATGTATGAATGAAGAGCGATTATAAACAGTTATTTTCTGTGGTTTGATAAAAGCTCTTTTTAGGAGTGATATACTTTTTGATGAATCCTGCTGATGATACGCAATCCGTTACACAAAATGAACGGGATGAACAAGCAAAAGAATATACCGATCGCGGTAAAGAGCTTTTATTGCGCGAAGTAAAACCAATAGAGGCGGCGGCTGAATTTTCTCGCGCGCTGCAGATTGCCCCAAATATTATTGACGCACATATGGGCATGGCGCAAGCTAATTTTGCGCTGGGAATGTTTCAGGTTACGTCTACTGCGGCGGATTATGTGCTGCGTTTAGCGCCGAATACGCTTAACGCCGATATAGCGCAGGCGCTGTTGTTTTGTATAGCAAAGCAATATCCCGACGCGCTGAAAGTTGCCGACGCCGCTGTTGACAAAGAGCCTGGCTATGTATACGCTCATGCGCTGCGCGGCTATATTTTTCGCTGCATGCGCCAAGATTATGACGCCGTTTTGGCGGAATCACGCGCTGCGCGGCAATCCGGCGGGCTGGATCTGCGGCCGCTGTTCCCCAAAATTATTTACGCCGAGCCGGCGCCAAGTCTGTTCCCGTCGGTTGCGCCGAGCGAGGCTGGGAACCGGTTTCGTCCGGCGTCTCCTACCGGTATTTCGCGTACATTCCGCCGCCCCAAAACGCGCATTTCTTTTGCGTTTCGCGGCATGCCGGCCGGCACAATAACAATTATTGGGCTTTTGGTATTTCTTTTTCTCATTCAAGCCGCCCAATCCGGCTCGATTACCAATCCAACGTCTGGCAGCCTTGTTATGTCCGGCGTGCTTGATTCCGGAGATGTCATGCAGGGACAGATATGGCGGCTGGTTACTTCTTTATTTTTGTCTACAGACCCTATTTCGCTGCTGTTTGCCTCACTGTCGATATATTTTATCGGGTCGAGCGTAGAGAGGATATATGGCACCGTCCGGTTTGTAGCAGCGTTTCTCATTGCCGGAATAGTCGGAAATTTGGTATTTTTATTTTTGCCCGGCTCTGCAGGATTTGGTTATTTAGGCGCTGTTGCTGCGCTGGCAGGAATTTTTGGTGTATTAGGCGGTTTTCTGCTATTCTTCCGAACACATATTGGCCCCGCGTTAAACGGAATGTTGATGCAATGGTTCTTTTGGCTGATTTTAAATGCGTTTTTCTTGATCAGCAACCCTGTTACCGGCATGATGGCCTTGGCCGGTTTAGCGGTTGGAATTCTTCTGGGCATAGTTTTGTCACCGATTTGAAAGATAATAACAAGACCATTTCGTATAAACCGGCGGCATAGCCCAAAATGCCGGATTAACCTTGTTGTGTTTTACTCGCATACCGCCGGCGTTTCTTCCTATGCGCAGTGTCACTCCCAGAGCAGGCTACTTTCTTGACATTTTCTGTTATAGCGTGTAATACTTCATAATGAAGCGCCTACAACATTTTTTGAAAGTGCAAAAGAGCGCATGTCAATCCTGTGCGCAAGGATAAGCGATAGTTGGCGTATACGAAAGTATTTGCCGCAGAAATTGATTTCGCCGGCCCACGCCGAGATCACAATAGTTATGCGCGCGTTTGCTCCGGAACGAAGCCATTGCGCGGAAAAAGGTGACGCCATGGGGTGGAGACAGGTTTCCTCAAATCAAAATAATCCTATTGATCCCTGGATAGAACAGGAAATACGGTTGCTTGAACAGGCCAGATCCGGCTCTGAGAGAGCTTTCAGCGCCTTAGTGGCAAGATATCAAAATCCGGTATTCCGTCTGATTTACCATTTGGTTGGCGATGAGGATGAAGCGCGTGATTTAGCGTATGTGGCTTTGCGTAATGCGTTTCGCCACACACCGCGCATACCTGCTGGCTACAGCATTCGCCCGTGGATATTGCGTATTGCTTCGTTGGTTGCGCTCGACGCTTTGCGCGATAGAAAAAATACCGCAAGAGAATATATTCACGCGCTGCAGTTAGAATCTCCCAAAGACCATGCCGTTATTGTCGATTCTGATCCGGAAGCGACAAAAGAAATGCCTTTGCGCAGCCTTGCCGCGGCAGGCAATAAAGACGCCGATATATGGGAAATGCTGCCCGTAGATATTGAACGGAATTTAATTCGCCGGCTGCTGTCGGAATTGCCTGAATACGACGCCGAATTGCTTTCACTTGGTGTCATCGGGGATACTTCTACCAGAGATTTGGCGGCGATGTATAATACTACACAGCGCAATATTCGCCGGCGCATGGCGCGCGCATTAATTGTTTTTCATCGCTTCTACCAAAGTGTGCGGTATGATACACAATTGCCTGGAACGGAAGAAGTGCAACAATTGCAAGAACGTTCCGTTTCATCATCAATTACAGCGCCGCTGGAATTTGCCCGTAAAGGTTTAAATGACGCTAAAGACGCCATTTCCAAAGGTGTGCGCAGTTTGCGGGAAAATTTAAATGCGCCTGATCTGCAAAAAATTGCGCAATCTATCACATCTGCTTTTGCAATTTCCGCTATCTCTCCCATCGGCTCCGATATTTCAGAGCACTCCGCCGATTTTGAAGATGGGGACGCAAATATTCCGCCGAAGGAAGATATTCCGGCGCCGCATAGTAATGATCCTTCCCCGGAAACGCAGGATGTTCAGGAAAATACGCCGCAAATTGCTCAAACAGCTATCCGGCCCCCGCATTCCGATATCTCCGCCGCTGAAACCGTTATTCAGCCACCACCGGCGCCGCAAGATTCGGGCGCAAAACAGGAATCATCAGGTTTTTCAACGCTTATTCGTAAACTCACTAAACCGCTGACGCCTTCTCAAACCACTGAAACCATTATTGCGCCTCAATTAGAAAATCAGGCGCAGCCGGTTGGCGCAAATACGGAATCCGCTCTCGACGCAACAATGGCCGCCAGAAAATTACCTCGCTTCGGCCCTCCATCCGAAGAGGTGATTCCGTTCAATGTTGTTACGCAAGCCGATGTCGCAAATATTTCACCGCAAGATAGCTTTGCTCCGGATACGTTGCAGTCTGCGCAAATAAGTCACGCTGATGTCCAAGAATCATTGTCAGGCTTTGCCGCTGACGCTGTTCCGATTATTTCTGATATTTCTTATAGCCATGATCTCAGGAAAATGGACCCGCCGCCGGAAGATGATGCCGGCGCGGCGCTTGAACTCGGCGCAGTACTCGCACACGGGCAGGATATCGCCGAAGAGCAGAATACTGCCGCGGCAGCAGAGACACCGCCGGAAGACGATGCCGGCGATGATGCGAGCGCAGTAAGCGCACACGGGCAGGATATCGCCGAAGAGCAGAATACTGCCACGGAAACAGAGACACCGCCGGAAGATGATGCCGGCGCGGCGCTTGAACTCGGCGCAGTAAGCGAGCATGAGCAGGATATTGCCGAAGAGCAGAATACTGCCGCGGAAGCAGAGACACC
>JAKAOI010000218.1 GCA_021812265.1 Chloroflexota bacterium
GCCCCATCCGGCGCTTTGCTGCCAGATGTTGAGCGGGCGCGTGCTGTTGCCCGTTCGGTTGCGTTGGCTGTGGCGGAGCAAGCGCAAACTGATGGCGCAACCGATATTTTGTTGTCAAAAGAACAGACAGCAAGCCGCATAGACGCTATGATGTGGTTTCCGCATTATCCTAAAATACATGTTCAGCCGTCACTGGAGCATGCGTCCCCGGGAGAAAAGCGGCATGGCTGGCGGCGTATCATCTTCAGGTAACATGGATATGTCTGGAATAAACAAATAGCGTATTTGAGCGGATGAAGCGCAGTATCCCCTATGTATAAAGGATGACTGCGCTTTGTTGTTGTATTCGTCAAACTTCGACTCTATCTGAAGTTATGGGAGGAAGCAGGACTTCCTTTTTGGGGATACGTGGGGAAAGGGGCGCACAGACGATGCACTGTCGTACTAAAAGTTCTTGCCTAAAAAAAGATAGTATAGTATAATTTGTTTGAAAAATTGTTTAACTTATTTGCTGTAACGGAGGTTTTTATGCGCAGTTATCCGGGGTATGCCCCGCAATATTATTCAATCAAGCAACAAGGAATTCCGGGTTCACTTATGGGGCGAACCATGGGGTTTTTAATATTTTATATTGGTATTTTTGCCGCTGTCGCTTACGGAAGTTTGTTTGTCATTTACTCAGGATATTATGGAATAATATCGATGGTTGGTTTGGTTTTTTTGTTCGGAGGATATTTTGCGCAAAGATTCACGTTGCGGCGTGGCGGCGCGCTGAGCGCTGTTCTTGGCGCAGTGGTTGCCATCGGCGCAGGTATGGTTTCTGGTCCGTTTGTTGCCGGTTACGCCATATACCAACCGGGAATATTTATTTCATCAATGACAATTTTAGTGCTTACATTTATAGCGTGTGCGCTGGTGGTGTCTGTCACAAAGTTTGATTTTACCGGTATTTGGCCGTTGTTATACGTTGGTTTATTTGGGTTAATCATTGTTACATTTTTGTCATTTTTTCTTGCGCCATTAGTTGGGGTGGTTACATCACCATTATTCAATATTTTGGGTGTCATTATTTTTACGGGATATTTGCTGGTTAATTTTTCAATTATGAAATACCGCGATACCAATCTTCCGGTTAATACCCTTTCTGCCGTGCTGGCAACACGAATTTTAATTAATCTCATCAATTTGCTGATGTTTCTGCTCAGCTTGGGCCGCCGCCGGTGAGCCTTCTATAGCAAATACTCATGACGCGCTGCGCGCTGCGTTGTAACAAAAAAGCAGCCATTGATTGGTGTTTTGCACTTCAATGGCTGCTTTTGTAATTTGCCTCGCCGGTTTACGCCGGGCGAACCGGGAGCAATTTTTTGGTGTTTGGAAAAATTGCCGGCCACAAATTAATGAATAAAAGCAGCGCATATGTCAACCCCAGTGGTCCCGCTAACCCGAATAAAATGCTGTATATCCAATAGCCTAAGCCAGAAGATATAAATCCTGCCGGCAGCAAAACGGCAATAACTCTTGCCGCCGCCGCCAAGTTGCCTACTATCAGCATCGCAGTAATATATTTTGCGGAACGAAGCATTCCCCCTGAAAATCCCGGAATCATGCGGGCAGAAATGCCTCCGATCAGCATTGCTATAAATCCCATAGTAAAACTATGACGCGAGGCGTCTATCGGCAGCCAAAATGTTTGCTGAAAAATCAATCCGGCGGCAATAATGATAGAGCTAACAGCGCCAATCAGCGCCCATAAATATGCAGAGGCAACCAAGCCAACAAACGGGCCATATGATTGTTTCTGCAATGATAACTGATTACGATAATTTGCCTGAAGTTTTACGGGATCTTTCGCAAGGCTGGCAATTTTGGGCGGTGTTTTGCCACGTTGCAGCATCATCTGCATAAAGACACCGATAAATGTTACTGCGCTGCCCCCTATAAACAGATATCCCCAGCCCTGAACAGACAAATTCCCTAAGAAAAGGCCGATTATTTCTGTGAGCAGACCGATTTCATATACAACGGACAGCGCCAACATCATTTTCCGGGGAAAAGCATTTAGGCCGGCGTACATCGGCAATGATTGCGCCGACATTGCAATTGCCATTGGCACAAGGAATCCCAATAAGCCAAGCGTAACGTTTACCTGATCGAATGTGTAGGGATAAACACCAAATGTATATAAATCTTTTTGAAATACGGCGGCTAAATTTACTATGGCAGAGGCTTCCAGCGCAATGGCGTTGCCGACAAGTAATATGGAAATGGAGGCAAACGCGCGTTTCTCTGAAAGCTGCGGCCCTTGCGCGAGCGATATGGCAAATAAATAGATAAAGCCGGTTATAGCAACAAACTCTAAAATAGCGCTGATAATAACCATAAAACTTGCCACAGTGGCGTTTTCTCCGCTCAGCAACGTTTGCCCAATGGCTCGCAGTGTGAGGCTGCTAAGGAATATGGGAACGAGCGTTTGCAGATATTTAGGTTTTTGCAGCGGTGCGCCGCGCAGTCTCGGCAAGAAATGGTAAGCCACACCTAAAACAAATAATCCGGCCCAGCCATATAATTGCAAGTGGCCATGCGCCTGCGCCATGCGATACCACCATACGCCGGAAAAGTGAAACAACACCGAAAGAGTTAAAATCGACGCAAATAAAAATCCGCCGAATACGCCGGTAGCTAAGGCTCCGCCGAGAAGCGGCGCCACAACGGTAAATCCGCTTTGTGTTTGGGCGCCTGCCTGCGCAATATATGTGTTGCGGTGAAGTAATTGCATATCACCGCCTCCTTAAAGAAACCAATGGTGAGATTTGCTGAAAGATTATTTTCTTTTAATAATCATCGATTCAAGAGATTTTGGAGCAGTTGTTAACACAACACAGCTTTGGCTCGTTAACACAGCAGCGTCTTCAATTCGTATGCCGCCTTCACCGGACAGATATATACCCGGTTCTATTGTAACGATTGCCCCAGCCGGTAAAAGCTGATCCTCTGGCGCGCGCGCGCTTAAAGACGGCGCTTCGTGAATTTCTAAGCCTGTGCCGTGTCCTAAACTATGCGTAAAAAATTCGGCCAGCTGATATTTTGCTAAAACACTGCGCGCATATTCATCCGCTTCGCGTCCGGAAATTCCGGCGCGCAGGTGATTTTCTGCGTGTGTTTGCGATTCCAGCACTTGATTATAGCGATCTTGCCAGATATCGGGAGCGTAATCTAAAAAAACGGTGCGGGTCATATCTGCGCAATATCCTTGGTATTTTGCGCCCATATCAATAACAATCGGCTCACCCGGCTTCAGCTTCTGCGGGCCTGGTATTGCATGCGGCCGTGCGCCGTTTGCTCCGCAAGCGACAATGGGATCGAAAGAAACGTTTTCGGCGCCCAGTCGCAGCATAGTGGCGACGATTTCCGCGGCAACATCTTGTTCGGTTAATCCTGGGGTTTTTCACAAGGTCAGCCAGTGAGCAAATGTTTCGCATGTAATATCTGTTGCTTTTTGGGTAAGAGCTATTTCTTGCTGGTCTTTTACGATGCGAAGCGGTTCGATTAATTCTTTAAACGGAACCAACTCAAAGCGGTTTTTGCTTCCATGATACAATTCATCATATATATCTATCGTCATATGACGAGATTCTACGCCAATTTTAAAGTTAGCTCCGCCTTTAATTCCCCATTCATCCATGCGCTCAAGAATCAATGAAGAGAGCGGCAGGCGTTTTTCGCTGATATCAAATCCTTTCGCTTCTTCTGTTGCTTGCTCGGTATAGCGGGAATCGGTAAAAAGCGCGGCGTGCTTTACAGTGATAAATAGCCGGCCGGCAGTGTCAAGGCCGCTATCGTGGCCACGGAAACCGGAAAGATATTGCCTGTTTTCTGGGTTAGAGATAAGTATGGCGTTATACCCCGCAGCTTTCATAGCGGCGCGCGCCTGATCCATTCGCAATTTTTTTAAGGTACGAACATTCATAAAAAGCAAAAATCTACTTTCCTTAACAGGTCGCGCAGAATAAATAGCTTCAAGGTGCGCGGCCAGCAAACTTTTACGTGCGGCAAATACAGCCGCTGCATTGGAAACATCAACGTTTCACTTCACTTGTTAGTATATGCAAAGCGCGGCAATTTCGCAAAATGGCAGAACCTAAGTTTGCATATTTTTTGAAAGAGACGTTTTGATGACACAATCGGGATGTATCATCCCCGAAAAAATGCAGTCTATGCAAAAGCAGCAGAAACGAGATAAAATATGGTACATATGACAGAAATAACATCCAATACATTAAAACCGATGTGTTTACTCATTCACGGTATTAACGGCAGTCCCTATGATTTTGAATATGTGGAAAACTATCTGGCGCGCAATGGCTACCATACCGAAACGTTATTGCTTCCAGGGCATATGGTAAATTTTAAAGAATCTGAAAAATTTCAGTGGGAACACTGGCGGCAATCGGTTCAAGAAAATGTCGCTGAGCGCATAAAACAATATGCGTCGGTTGTAATAATCGGCCATTCTATGGGGGCTGCGCTGGCCATTACTGCCGCCGCACAAAACCAGAAAATAGCGGGATTAGTGAGTATATGCGCGCCTGCGCGGCTGTGGAGCTTTTTGGAGCCGGCGGTTCGCGGCAGTTTAGTATTTACCAGATTTATTCCGCTTCTGCGCGAAGATATTAGCGATCCGCGGGAAAGAAAATTGTATCGGCAAAAAAGCCCGATACGCTTTGCGCCGCTGAAACCAATGCATTCCTTGCTGCTGGCTTTGCCGGAGGTGCGCGCGTCTTTGGCGCAGGTGCAATGCCCGATATTTGTTATCGGCGCTAAAAAAGATCATGTTGTTCCGGCTGCCGATGCGCAGTATATTATGGAACATGCAGCGAGA
>JAKAOI010000219.1 GCA_021812265.1 Chloroflexota bacterium
GATTGTTTTAAAAAAGGTTTAGCCGATTACATTATCTGCATTCTGTAAAACCGCTTTGTTAAGACGATAGTTTTTTATACATTCGTTCCTTTGCCTCGTTATTTATTGCCCTTTGCTAACGAATAAAATTTGAACACTGCCTTTAAAATCTTGCAAAACTAATAAAAAAGATATATCGTAATAATTAGATATATCTTTTTTAGTCGCCTGCAAACTTGTATCAACGTTATCAGGACTTTTGCTTCAGCAGGGAAAATCGGGGAATGTACAAGGGGCAGTTGCCCCTTGTATGGTGTTCTTGGGTGTCCCCAGCCCCCTTCTGCTTCAAATACGAGAAAACATATGCTGTTCTCTCAAGCGAACGTTCTAGTTACAGAAATCTAACATGCAGTTGGGTTTATATGCATAGGAATCCGGAGAAATTTCCAATATTGCGCGGCGGGAAAGCACTGTTCTCTTGCTTTTGTTTGCAAAAATCAGCGATGTTTGCTTTATTTCAATAGTATGTGGGATGTGTAAAGGGAGACAAGTTTGTATTTTTTATTGTGAGGTTTATTTGTTATGGGAATGGGTTGGCATGGTGTTGGCTTTGGCGCCGATTTAGGCGACGCAATGAAAGGGAAGAAACGAGAACATGTTTCATTGGGACGTGTACTGACGCTTTTTCATCCCTATAAATGGAAAGTGCTGCTGACATTTTTGTGTATTGTTGCCGGAGCGTTGTTGGGCATTGTTCCTCCATACCTAACCGCCAGAATTATTGACACTGCTATCGGCGGTAAAAATTTGCGCTCGCTGGTTGTTTTAACTATTCTTACATTGGCGGCGGTGCTAATTTCTGGATTTATTGGTGTATTGCAATCGTATCTGAATAATATTATTGGGCAGCGTGTTATGGCCGATATGCGTGAGCAATTATACCGGCATTTAATGACATTGTCGCTGCGATATTTTGGCAAAACGAAGCTTGGCGATTTACTGTCGCGCTTTAATAATGATATCGGCGGAATCCAAAATGTTGTTACTTCTACATTTGTGAACATTGTTTCCAGTATCATAACTATAGCTGTTACACTGGTGTTTATGTTTTGGTACAATTGGGAACTGACAATTGTCACTATTATTATTATTCCTGCTTTTGCTGTCCCTACCCGGCAGGTTGGGCGCATTCGCCGTAAACTAAGCAAAGCAACACAAGAAAAATTGGCCGAAATGGGGTCGGAGCTGGAAGAAACAATAGGTGTTAGCGGCATTTTGTTGGTAAAAAACTTTGCGCGGCAGGCATACGAAACAAAGCGATTTACCCAAACCAGTCAAGATCTGGCGCAATTGCAGATAAAGCAAAATATGATTGGTCGCTGGTTTTTTATGTTTATCAGTTTGTTTTCATCTCTTGGTCCAGCGTTGATTTATCTGGTCGGCGGTTTAGAGATTATAGGATTAATCCATGGAAATTTAAGTTTAGGGCAAATAGTTGCATTTATTGCGCTTCAGGGAAGACTGTATCCACCGGCGACATCTTTGCTGAATGTGTGGGTAGATGTTCAAGGCGCGGCGGCGCTATTTGAAAGAATTTTTGAAGTGTTTGACGAGCCATGTGAAATTCATGACGCGCCGCAAGCTGCGAGCATACAAGCGATTCGCGGAAAAATTACATTTGATGATGTCTCATTTTCATATACCGGCGCAAAGCAGGAGCTGCGCGCTATTAATTTTACTGCTGAGCCGGGACAGTTAACCGCGTTGGTTGGTCCCAGCGGCGCCGGTAAAACAACAATTACTATGCTTATTCCTCGGTTATATGACGCGATATCCGGCACGGTAAAAATTGATGACTGCGATGTAAAGCAATTGCCTTTAGCGTCGCTGGGTGAGCATATTGGTATGGTTACTCAGGAAACATATCTTTTTCATGCAACTATACGACAAAATATTGCCTATGGCAAAATGGACGCGGATGAAGCTGAAATAATTGCCGCCGCTAAAAAAGCCAATATTCATGATTTTATTATGACGCTGCCAAACGGATATGAAACTATTGTTGGTGAACGTGGCTATAAGCTGTCTGGCGGAGAGAAGCAACGGGTAGCTATAGCGCGGGTTATTTTAAAAAATCCCGCAATTTTGATATTAGATGAAGCAACCAGTTCGCTGGATTCACATTCTGAAACAATGATTCAGCAAGCGCTGGAGCCATTGATGCGCAGCCGTACAACGGTTGTTATTGCGCATCGGCTGTCTACTATTTTAGCGGCAGATACCATTTTGGTTGTAAAAGATGGAACGATAGCTGAATTTGGAACCCACGCGGAATTATTGCATAAAGGCGGAATGTATGCGCGGTTATATCGTGATCAATTTAAAGCAGAGACAGAACGGCTGGCGGCTTTGGGGATGTATGCGCCGTTGTTTGATGAAGCCGTGCAAGAAAAATAGTTTAAGCAAGGGGTATTTTCTGCTGTAATTATACTGATAAGTAACAAAAGATAATATACCGCTGTATTGCTGTCTATGATTTGTGAGGTTGGTAGATGGCTGAAAATATAGTGGTAATGCCTAGCGGCGGCAGGCGGCGGAACAGATATCACATTATTGTGATATCTGTTCCGGAAATATTAACTGGAAAATCGGAAAAAAAACCAATTTTACCGAATTTTATATAAACGCTTAAATATTCGGAAAAAAGGCTAGTATTATCCCTAGTTATATGGTATAGTAATACCTAACATAACCATGCAGGTTGAAATAGTTTAATAATAAATTTTCAACATGGGGTTGTGGCAATAATTGCGTTATGATAGTGAGGACGTAGCTGCAATTATTGTTACATTATGGCGGCTTGCCATAGTGCGCCGCGAAAGCGGCATGGTCTTTTGTGCGTAACTTACCAACGAATGCGTGGCCCCAAAGCTGGGGACCATAGTACACACTAAAGAGGAGAGACATTGAATTATGTCTGATGCAGCATCGAAACCAGCTGTTGCGAATCCCGGCCCATTAGGTCTGAGCGGATTTGCGCTTACCACACTTGTTTTAAGCCTTGTCAATGCGGGAGTATTTAAAAGCACTGATTTATCCGCGTTTGCAGTATTGCCTTTAGCGCTGACTTTTGGCGGTTTGGCGCAATTACTTGCAGGAATGTGGGAATTTAAAGCGGCCAACACATTTGGCGCGACGGCGTTTACTTCATATGGAGCATTTTGGATTGGTATTGGTATGTACCTTTGGTTTGCCATGAGTTCTCCGGGATTTGCCCCAGGCGGAAAATCTCTTTCGACCATATTGCTGGCTTGGACAGTGTTCACATTTGTTATGATGCTTGGCGCGCTGCGGGTAAACGGAGCAACCGCTTCATTGTTTGTATTGTTGTTTGTTACATTTGTATTATTGACATATGGCGGCTTTGCTAATTCAACATCTATTACGAATATTGGCGGCTACCTGGGCATTGTTACAGCGGCTAACGCTTTCTATAATGCGGCTGCGGGAATATTGAAAGATTTGGCCGGTAAAGATGTTTTGCCGGTATTCAACTTCAAATAAGATTCGTGGCTCATACATTGCAACAGAGCAGGAATCTTTATGATTCCTGCTTATGTATATGTTTTTGATACTGTTCCTATGTTACGAGATGTTCTGGAAAAAGAAATTATCTGAAAACACATCGGCTATTGCGGCGCTGTGGCGCCAAGCGTCTTAGATGACATGATGATGTGTATACACAACGGTGTGCATGCTGCTTTTGCACAACCAGACAAAGGAGACTGCGCAAATGAGTAACCCATCTCAAAACGATCTTTCCACCATTGATGTCGTATTACATGAAGATCGTAAATTTCCTCCTCCCGAAGGCCTGATTGCGACGGCAAATATGCGTGATCCCAATATTTATGATCGCGCAAACGCAGATGTTGTTGGCTTTTGGGAATCTGCTGCCTCACGGCTGAATTGGTATAGACATTGGGATACAGCCCTCGATTGGGATCCCGTTGGAGTACATGCGCGGTGGTTTGTAGGCGGCACATTAAACGCTTCATATAATTGTGTGGACCGCCATATGAATACGTGGCGGCAAAATAAAGCCGCAATTATCTGGGAAGGTGAACCCGGCGAAGTTCGTACCCTTACCTATAGAGATTTGTATCGTGAAGTAAATCGCACTGCGGCAATGTTGCGCCGGATTGGTGTGAACAAAGGCGATCGTGTGGCAATCTATATGCCGATGGTCCCCGAATTGGCTGTTGCGCTGCTTGCATGCGCCCGTATTGGCGCTCCCCATACAGTAATTTTTGCCGGATTCAGCGCGGAATCACTGCGCGATCGCATTCTGGATTCACAATCTAGCGTGCTGCTTACGGCAGATGGCGGCTGGCGCGGCGGTAAAATCATCGATCTGAAGGGCATCGCAAACGACGCGGTTGCTCAATGTCCATCCATTAAAAAAGTTGTTACTTATCAACGGCTAGGCTCTGCTGTGCATCATGTGCATATGGAACCGGAACGAGATATTTGGTGGGATGAGGCAATTGATCAAACAAAAGAAACATATATTGAGCCGGAACAAGTAGACAGCGAACATCCGTTGTTTATTTTATATACATCCGGCACTACTGGCAAACCAAAAGGGCAGATGCACACAACCGGTGGCTATTTAACCGATGTTGCTTTAACTTCCAGTTGGATATTCGATTTAAAAGATAGCGACGTATATTGGTGTACGGCAGATATTGGCTGGGTTACTGGGCATAGCTATATTGTTTATGGCCCGATGGCAAATGGCGCTACATGTGTTATGTATGAAGGCGGTCCCGGTTTTCCTGATAAAGATCGCTATTGGTCAATTATTGAGAGATCGG
>JAKAOI010000220.1 GCA_021812265.1 Chloroflexota bacterium
GGTATATTGAAGGATCGGCAGGCGTTGAAGAAATCTCGATAAACAATCAAAAAGTCCGGGTTATACCTGCAGCAAATCTCGCGCCCGGAGATATTTTTCAAGCAGGCAGTGTACAGATGCAATTGGTTGCTTCGCAATATCACACTGAAAGCGGCGCAGGCGCCGCACACACACTGAGATCTTATTTGCCATTGCTGAAGCCCACACCGCTGAAAGATTTTTTGAAAAATCGCCGCTGGCTGCTGATGATCCTTGCATTTGGCGCACTCAGCATTATTTTATCCGCAATAGTAGATGTTATTGGAGTAATATTATATCCCAGTTCACTCATCTTTAACATCAATATCATTATTGCGTTAACAGCGCCGCTGGTTCCGGTTTTTGGCGTGCTGGGGCTAATCGGTTATATTGATAGGCATGAACGGCACTCATGGCGGCTGCAGGTAATAACTTTTTTATGGGGTTTAATTGCTGCGCCGCTCATTTCCGGTTTTTTTGAGCAAAGAATGCGTAACAGCATTTTTTGGCTGCCGCTGGATAACTTGCCGCGAATTTGGATGACGCTGCTACAAAATATCTTGTTAAGTTTTAACGCCGGCTTTTTTGAGGAATGCGCAAAAGGTGTTATCCTCATTATTATCATTTATATGGTAAAAGACCGCATCCGCAACGCAGCTGACGGCATTTTATACGGTGTTATTGTTGGCGCCGGCTTTGGTTTGGTTGAAAATATCATGTATATTGCCGGCGCAGATTCTCTGCCACAGTTGCTTACTATTATTGCCGGCAGAATTATTCTTGGCTGGCTGGGACACTCCACATTTACCGCTTGCTTTGGCGCATATATCGGAATGGAGCAGGAAAATCCTGATATTTTTCGCCCGTGGTTTAAGCCGCTGATTGGTTTTTTGCTGGCCTGCGGCGTCCATACACTATTTGACTTTTTTTTATTTGAAGCAAGCTCTGCGCAAAATTATTTTAATACCCCAGCCTACAATTTATTAGCGGGCCTTTTTTTTGTTGCGCTGGCATATTTGCTGCTTTTTGGTGTGCAAATTTATTTGCTGCGCATCGTTTCCCTATCGCTATCGCAGCAAAACGCTATTTTACGCGAATATTTATGGAAAGATGTGGCGCACGGTATAATTACTCCTGAAGAATATGTTATAGTGCAACAAGTAACATTGCGCCAAAGACTGGATCGCTCTTTGCTGCTTGCGTATAATTTTACCATCTGGCGCGCCATAAAAAACACGTTAAATGATATTGTTTCCTTGGCTTTCGTACTGCAGCGCATACATAGCGGCGCACATGATACCAATGATATCGCGTTAAGTGAAAACTTGCGGGACCGAATTGTGCACAGTCACGAACTTATTAGCATTTGGGAACAATTTGTACATTTTTGATGAGAGTACATATGACAAAACAAGAACTTGAAGCATACAAAGGGAAACTTCAGCAATTATCGCAAGAATACCTTGCGCAGATACAAGACCTTGAGGATATAAACCGGGAAGAAACCACAGATTTACTGGAAGAATCGGGGGATTCCGGCGATGAAGCTGCAGTATTGTTTTCTGAAAACATATACGCAAGCCAGATTCAAACATTGCATGAATTGTTGATACTCATTGATGATGCGCTGAAACGCATCGGAGCAGGCGCATATGGGCAATGTTTAGATTGCGGCCAAGTTATCGACGCCCGGCGACTTGCCGCTATACCATATGCGCAATATTGTTTGCAGGATCAGACAAAACATGAGTGAATAAAAAGGAGCCGCAAAAAATAACTATGGCGGATGTATAATTCGTCACATTCAGCAAATATTGAAGAAAGATGTATAGAACATGAAAAATGCGCCTTTTGCTTCCGGCAATACCACTACTGAACTTTCAGCCGAATGGCAGCGACGCTGGGATGTATTAGTGCTTGCCATCGCCATCGCAGTTATTGCCATCGATCAAATTACAAAATCGATGATTGTCAACTATTTTCATACGTGTGATTCCGGCAGTTATATTCCTGTAATCGGCAATATTTTAACATTTACTTATGTGTGTAATACGGGAACAGCTTTCAGCATCGCAGCCGGATCTTCAGTAGTATATTTGTTAATTGCGGTGGCAATTGCCGTTATTTCCTGGCTGTATATATCAAATCGGCCGGTAAATAATCCCATTTTAAAAATTACTTTTGGGTTGATTTTCGGCGGCGCCGCAGGAAATATTATTGATCGGTACAACAGAGGCAGCGTTGTAGACTTCATCCATTTTGCGGTTCCTCATTTCGATTTTTATGTTTTCAACATTGCCGATTCCGGTATTGTGGTGGGAATGATAATTTTGGCGTATATGCTGCTGATCGCATCGCGAAATAGCCGCATGGAAACTGCTGCCGGCGCTTTGGATGATAACCGCGCCGCTGCAGGACAATCGACTGCAAATTTAACAGCCGAAGATACACCTCAGCAAAAAGCTGCCGACGCTTTGCCGATAACAGCCGCTGTCACCAAAACACCGCTAAAACCGGCCGTATCCCAAGCAAAAAAATCATCCGGCGCTAAACCTTCCACAAAATCAAAAGTAAAACACAGGTCGTAAGAATACATGGCATCGGATAGCGCTGAACCAAATTTTAATTTTACCGTAATAGCAGACGCTGAAGACGCCGATACACGCATCGATGTGTTTTTAGCTAAACATGGCGCAGTAGTATCACGCTCTCAAGCGCAGCGTTTTATTCGCGAAGGAGAGGTTTTAGTAAATGGCAAACCGGTTAAACCCGGTTATACTCTAGATGAAGATGACACCATTCAGGCAAACCTCAGCGCGCCGGATCTATCTGCCAAATTGCCCGAACCGGAAGATATACCCCTTGCAGTTGTATATGAAGACACATATTTGCTGATCGTCAATAAACCGGCCGGCATGGTCACTCATTCCGGGCCGGGCCACGAACACGGCACATTGGTAAATGCGCTGCTGGGCCGCGGCAATGCTCTTGCCGAAGCGGGCAAATCATTTCGTCCGGGTATCGCGCATCGGCTGGATAAAGACACATCCGGGCTGCTCGTCGTCGCCAAAACTGATGAAACTTTGCTGCGGTTGGGCCAAATGATGCGGGAGCATACAATTGTAAAAGAATATATTGCCCTTGTCGCCGGCTATTTTATCCCTGCTGAAGGAATGATAGATGCGCCAATCGGCAGAGATCCCCGTTTTCGGCAGCGCATGGCGATAGATTCACAGCATGGCCGCAACGCAATTACGCTGTATAAAACTGAGAAAATTCTCCACGGGGTGTCGCTTCTTCGGCTGACATTGCAAACAGGACGAACACATCAAATTCGTGTTCATTGCGCCGCCGCAGGACACCCGATTATCGGCGATTTAGTTTATGGGCGGCCCCATAAACCAGAAGCGCCCCGGCAATTTTTACATTCGGCGCTGATAGAGTTCCGGCATCCCATAACCGGCGCAAATATCCGCGCAGAATGTCACTTGCCGGATGATTTGGCCAGCTATATGCATAGTTTAGAACAGTGAAACTTAATCAAACTCAGCAAATTTATTATGAGGAATTCGATTCGTGAATATACATAAAGCGCGCGAAATACTCAATCGCTTCAGCAAATTAAATATGCTGGTAGTGGGAGATATCATTGCGGATGAATATCTTGAAGGCGTTTCAACACGCTTATCACGGGAAGCGCCAATTCCCATTATCCACCAAACTCGAAAATATTTGGTTCCCGGCGGAGCCGCTAACCCTGCGGTAAACGCTCGCGCGCTGGGGGCATCGGTTTCGCTCGCTGGTGTTATGGGGCAAGATGAATCGGGAGCCATGCTAAAAAATATTTTGCAGCATTACGAAATTGATATTTCTTCTGCGCATATGGACGCCAAAAGGCCAACAAGCTCAAAACTGCGCGTGCTGGCAAGCAATAACCAAGGGGTTATTCAACAAGTGGCGCGTATCGATACTATCGACACCACCCCCATAGACGACTCGCTGGCAGAACATATGCTGGCAGATATTTTACCCAAAATTGCCGGCTATAACTGCGTCATTTTATCAGATTATGATAACGGTTTTATGGGACTGCCCATTATAGATGGTGTGTTGGAGGCCGCCAGAAAACAAAACTGCATTCTTACCGCCGATGCGCACGGCGGATTTGCCCGATTTCAATACGCATCAGCCATCACCCCTAATGAGCCGGAGGCTGAAATTGCCGCCGAAATACGTATATTTGATGAAAACAGCCTGAACATTGCGGGCGCAAAACTGCTTGAAACCACCCACGCAGAATCAGCGCTTATTACCCGCGGCAGTTCCGGCATGGCGCTGTTTCAGCAATCGGGTAAAATAACCCATATCCCCGCCAGAAAAATTACCGCCGCCGATACAACCGGCGCGGGAGACACCGTTGCAGCAGTATTTACATTGGCGCTTGCCGCCGGCGCAGATCCCTTAGAAGCGGCCGAGTTGGCAAATTTTGCCGGCGCTATTGTTGTGCAGCGACCCGGATGCTCCACAACAACACAAGAAGAATTGCTTCATTTTATTGAAATTTCCGAAAGTGAACAGTAATATGGCAACGCCCAATTCCAAAATAATAGCTTTTTCAGATATTCGCAGCCTTGCGGACGATCTGCGGGCGCAAAGACGCACTATAGCGCTGACCAATGGTGTATTTGATATTGTACACATTGGGCATCTGAGATATTTGCAACAAGCCAAAACGCTGGCAGATGTTTTAATTGTGGGGATTAATTCTGATGTGTCAACACATGCGTTAAAAGGCCCGCTTCGGCCATATATTCCCGAAATGGAAA
>JAKAOI010000002.1 GCA_021812265.1 Chloroflexota bacterium
TAAACCAGCGAAAGATACTCATAATAATATGTCTCCTTTTATGATATATGACACGCTTCGTTACAAGCATACATGCAAGTGATATATTTGGCAAGACACCCCTTTGCGTAACCCACGATTGTATATTGAAATATTGTTAATGATGACTTATACTGTCCTTAAGCATTGTATGCGAGCGTGCTATTATGCGCAATAATTTTATATTGGATTACAATAAAATGGCTTCTCTAGAAGATTTTGTTCCTGGCGCGATTGTGCGAGGCCTGCTGTCACAACGCGATGTAACCGTGAAATATGTGCAAAATTACGCTAATGGTGCGGTTGAATTGATCTATTGTACCACCGATGGCGCTGTAAATATTCAGCTTTTGTATCCGGAAGATATTGCTGGACTAGTGCTAGTGAACAATGCAAATATGCGCAGTTATAGCGCAGATGGCAGCAAATTTCGCCTAGTTTCAGAAGCGTATCGTATTCGTCTTGCTGCGTTGTTTGATCCCCTATTGGCGGTTTCTACATCTCGCATCGATCCGCTACCCCACCAAATTACCGCTGTGTATGAAAAAATGTTGCCGCGCAATCCCCTGCGTTTCCTGTTGGCAGATGATCCTGGCGCTGGAAAAACAATTATGGCTGGATTGTTGATTAAAGAATTGATGATGCGCAGTGACGCACAGCGCGTTTGCATAGTTGTGCCGGGAAATTTAACGGAACAATGGCAAGATGAGTTGAAACAACGCTTTCAACTGGATTTTGAACTGCTCACTGCCGAACAATATCGCTTGGCTTCACCCGGCGCATTGTTCGAAAAACTGCCTTTGTGCATTGCTCGCATGGATACTTTGGCTCGTAATGAGGAATTGCAAAATCAATTGAAACATAGTACATGGGATTTGGTGATTATTGATGAGGCGCATAAAATGTCTGCCTCGTTTTTCGGGGGTGAAGCGCATTATACCAAACGTCACCGTCTCGGCAAATTGCTTGGATCTGTTACACGTCATCTGTTGTTACTCACTGCCACTCCACATAATGGCAAGGAAGAAGATTTCCAGCTTTTTCTAACTTTGCTAGATCAAGATCGATTTGAATTGCAGCATGATACTAATATCGCCACGCCGGATATTTCAGACTGTATGAGAAGATTGGTGAAGGAACAATTGTGCACTTTTGAGGGGAAACCACTGTTTCCTGAACGCAAAGCATATACAAAATCGTATAAACTTACACCACTAGAAGAATATCTTTATAAACAAGTGACGGAATATGTGCGAGGTGAATTTAATCGCGCCGAACAGCTGGAAACTGGCCGAAAAACAAATATAGCGTTTGCTTTAACGGTTTTGCAGCGGCGGCTCGCATCTTCACCCGAAGCAATAGCGCAATCACTGACACGTCGTCGCAACAAACTAGAGACACAATTAGCGGATTTAACCACTATTCGTAATGGCAAAAATATAGAGTTGGGAGATCGCTTGCCCGTACAGCGATATAACCCTATTGATCAGGATTTTTTGGATGAAGCGTCCGACAATGAAATTGAGCAATTGGAAAACGAAGTTATCAATAATGCAACCGCTGCGCAAACTATGGCAGAACTCTGTGCGGAAATTGCTGTACTGAAAGAATTAGAAAAACTTGCCGGCCATGTACTCTCCACTGGTAAAGACAGCAAATGGGAAAGCGTTTCGGAACTGCTGCAAAATGAAAAACAGCTGTTTGATGGCAATCATCGGCGATTAAAATTGATTATTTTCACCGAGCATCGCGATACGTTGTCTTATCTATATAAAAAAATATGTGCGTTGCTTGGCAAAGCTGACGCCGTGGTGGTTATCCATGGTGGTGTAAGTCGTGTAGAACGTGATAGAGCACGGGAAATGTTTGTAAATAATCCGGAAACGATTATTCTTATCGCTACTGATGCTGCCGGTGAAGGTATTAACTTACAGCGCGCACACTTGATGATGAATTATGATCTGCCATGGAATCCCAACCGGCTGGAGCAGAGGTTTGGACGCATTCATCGTATTGGTCAAAAAAATGTGTGTCATATGTGGAATCTTGTTTCTATGCAAACTCGGGAAGGTGAAGTATTTCAAACGCTATTTAAGAAGCTTGATGAGGAACGGAATGCGCTGGGAGGCAGTGTTTTTGACGTGCTGGGTAAAATTGAGTTTGAGGAAAAGCCACTGCGCGATCTAATTATTCGAGCAATTCGATATGGAGATGATCCCAATGTTCGTCATCGGCTAGATCAAATTGTAGAAACGGCATTTGCCCGTGAGCACATACAAAAATTGCTGGAACAACATGCGTTAATGCAGGAAATGACCGATGTGGCAAATATCGCGCGTATTCGTGATGAAATGGAACGCGCCACCGCGCGCCGGATGCAGCCACATTTTATTGGTGCATTTTTCCTGGAAGCTATTAAACATCTTGGCGGGCAATGTTTACAAATCGAAAACAAGCGCTATGAAGTCAGTAAAACACCTCTAGTTCTGTGTGATTATCCGCAAAAATCATCGCGGATCCCAATTGTGCGTCGCTATGAGCGGGTAGTGTTTGAAAAAGAATTGATTGATGTTGTCGGAAAACCTCAGGCGACGCTGTTAACTCCCGGTCACCCTTTGTTAGATACTGCAATTGATGTCATTTTGAAATATTATGAAAAATTGTTTTCTGATGGCGCTGTGTTGGTAGACCCCGAGGACACAAGCCGCAGTATCCGGATTTTGTTTTATATCGAGCACGCAATTTATGATGGATTATCTACTACTACTGGAAAGCCACATGTTGTTTCACGGCAATTGCAGTTTGTGGAAGTGCACGAAGATAGGACCATTGTGTCTGCTGGGTATGCTCCCTTTTTAAATTATCGTCCGCTGGAAGTTTCTGAACGAGAGTTGATTCCTACCTTGAAACAGTCTTCACCAATATTACACCATGCAGAAACATGGGTAAAGGAATATGCAATTACCCAAATTGCCGCGCCGCATTTAAAGGTAACACGCGAGAAACGCTACGCGGAGATTGATAAAATTGATGACGCAGTAAATCAGCGGCTTACTGCAGAAATAACCTATTGGACTAACCGCGCTGCACAACTAAAAAAGCAGATTCCGCTGGGAAAATCAAACGCCGCGCAAAATGCGAATCAAGCTGAACAAAAATCACAGGAATTGCGTGCTCGATTGCAGCGACGGAAGGATATGCTGGAACAAGAGCGGAAGTTATCTTCGGCTCCTCCTGTGATTCTATCGGCGGCGTTGATTGCCCCTCAGGGATTAATAAGTGCTTTGATAAATTCCGGTGACAAGTTTATTATGACTGATTCAGAAATAGCTGCTGAAGCTGTTGCTCGTCAACAGATTGAGCTTGCTGCCATGCGCGCAGTAATGAATGTTGAACGCGCATTGGGTAATGAACCTCACGACGTAAGCGCTGATAAGTGTGGCTATGATATTGAATCACGGCAAAAAGACAGTGGTATACTGCGATTTATCGAAGTCAAGGGTCGCATAGCCACCGCCGAAACCATAACAGTTACCAAAAATGAAATTTTAACGGCGCTGAATAAACCGGATGAATTTCTACTGGCTGTTGTACGTGTTCCATCAGAAAAAAACGCTGCAGGCCAGCTCCCTGATGTGCGGTATATCAGCCATCCATTCAGCCGTGAACCGGATTTTGCCGCCAGTAGTGTAACCTATAATTTGCGCGATCTACTTGATAAAAGTTATTTACCTAAATAGGCGCAAGATTTGTCTTCTGTTCCTCAACACCACCGATACTTCCTTGCATTGTGGCTGTGTGGTATAGCTATATTGGTTGTTGCAGTAGCCATGAATTGAGAAAATTTTGCTACTGGGGCATATCTTTGATAGAATAGAATGAAAGCATTCGTAATAATGTATCAGGTGGCTGATAGCGTTTACGGATATTTGAAGGAGGTTTTCAGGCAGTGACAAGAGTATATTCTATTACTAACCAAAAAGGCGGTGTCGGCAAAACGACTACATCAATTAACCTTTCCGCATATCTTGCCGCTGCCGGCCGCCGGGTGATGCTTATTGATTTTGATCCGCAAGCCAATTCTTCAACCGGTTTAGGTGTGGAATGTGGCCCGCAAGGCTCGGTATATGATGTGCTGATTCGCGGAATAGCGCTGCATGATGTGGCGATTCGCAATACTCGGCCGAATCTTTCTATCGTGCCAAGCAGTGTGCACTTGGCTGGCGCAGAAATAGAGCTGGTAGAAGCAACCGAACGTGAGTATCGTTTGCGAAAAGCAATCGAGCTGATTCGTCATCAATACGATTATATCCTTATTGATTGTCCGCCTTCATTAAGTATGCTTACCCTCAACGCGCTTTCCGCTTCGGATGGAGTGCTGATACCTATGCAATGTGAATATTTGCCGCTGGAAGGATTAAGCCAGCTGCTCAATACGGTAAAATTGGTTCGGCAGCGTTTTAATCCGACATTGGAAATTTCAGGTGTTATCCTTACTATGTTTGATCCCCGCACACGGCTGGCGACGGAAGTGGTGCGCGAGATTCGGACCCATTTTCCTAAAGAAGCGTTTCAAACCGTGATTGGCCGCAATGTACGCCTAAGTGAAGCGCCCAGCCACGGCAAAACTATATTGGAATACGATCCAAACTCCCCGGGGGCGCTGGCGTACCGCGCTTTGGCAGAAGAGGTGATTAGCCGTGGATAATTCTCGTCTCGGTAAAGGATTAGATGCTTTGTTTGGCGCTGGCAACTCTCAGCAAAAACATACAGCAGATACAACACAACCTGACAGCAGCGCGCCAGGAACAGCAATGCAGGTTTCGATTGACGCGATAGACCGCAACCCGCGCCAGCCACGGGAATATTTTGCAGATGATTCGATGGTGTCTTTGGCGGAATCTATTCGCGATCATGGCATCATTCAGCCAATTATTGTTTCTTTGCGGCCCAGTTCCGGAGAATCCGGTCCTCGCTATACGCTGGTCGCAGGCGAACGCCGATTGCGCGCCGCAGAAATGGCAGGTTTAAAATCTGTTCCGGTTGTCATTAAATCTGCGACTCCTCAACAAATGCTGGAGCTTGCTTTAATTGAAAATATTCAGCGTGAAGATTTAAATCCCATTGAATTGGCCCACGCCTATACCATGCTGGTAGATGAATATGGCATGTCTCAGGAAGAGGTTGCCAGAAGATTGGGACGCGAACGCACTACTATTACCAATCAAATTGCACTGCTGCGACTGCCCCCCGAATTGCAGGAAAAATTAACGATGGGGCTGGATACGTTTACTCAAGGGCACGCAAAAGCCTTGATTGGTATTCAAAACGCCGAAGCGCAAGTTCGGCTGATGAACCAGATTATTGCGCAAAACCTTTCGGTGCGCCAAGCCGAAGAAGCCGCCAGAGGCTATAAAGAAGCAGCCTTGCGGTTGATTGATGATCGCAAAGGCAGCCGGCGGGATTCGCCCGATATCCGCGCAATTGAAGATGAAATTACCCGATCCATTGCGTTAAAAGTTGCTTTGAAACGTAATAGCCGAGGCTCTGGCACACTTACCATTTCGTTTGCTAATGAGGAAGAACTGAATACTATTTATGAATTGCTGGTTATGCGCAATCAAAACGAAGAGTTTTAAGCCGCAGTTGTTTTTATAGCGTCGATATTGATAAGACAGATTCGTTTGGATGTATGATTATGTAAGAATATACAAACATCTCAAGCAATACCATAAAATTGTGTTTCAAGGGAACTGCTATATGACATTTGATTCTTTAGAATTTCGACGCGCGTTAGGTCAATTCGTGACTGGTGTTACTGTGGTTACAACTATTTCGGAAGGGAAACCGGCAGGCTTTACGGCAAACGCCTTTACGTCGGTTTCGCTGGATCCACCGCTGGCTCTTGTCTGCATTGGCAAAAAAAACACATCGTTAAAAGCAATACAAACCAGCGGCTTTTTTGCAGTAAATGTGATGGCAAAACATCAGCAAGATGTAGCTGTGTGCTTCGCTTCGACAACCCCCGAAAAATATACACAATTCTGCGATGCTGAGTATTCCGCCCAATTAACCGGCGCGCCGGTAATTAATGGCTGCATTGCGTGGTTTGATTGCAAATTGCACTCTCTGATTGATAGCGGAGATCATTTCATCGTAATCGGTGAAGTAGCAGCGTTTGGAACAAATCCCGGCGCGCCGCTGGTCTTTGCGCAAGGAAAATATACCGCGTTGCAAAATTAGCTTTTTGAATAAGCGCCGCTCCTTGTGCGGCGGGAGATATGAGATAGTTGTGAGTCAAAATATTCATGCGCAAAACGATGAAGCCCAAGCCACTAAAATTGTGCAATTGCAGGCGTTGGGACAGCAAATTCATCAATGCGTTCGGTGCGTGGACGCCGGCTATATTGAATATGCGCGCCCCGTTATCGGCTTTCGCGGCGGCGCGCACAGCCGCATTTTGCTTATTGGCCAAGCGGCGGGTAAGTTATCTGTTGCGCGGCAGCTCCCGTTTGGCGGCCCCGGAGGCGGTATATTGTCTTCATGGTTTGTCAGGGCAGGCTTCCCCGATGGTTTTATGCGCACAGATATTTATTTAACGGCGTTAACTCGATGTTTTCCCGGAAAATCTCCTCACGGCAAAGGCGATAGAGCGCCAAGCTCTAATGAAATTCAACTGTGCAGGCCATGGCTGACTGCCGAATTAGCCATCATTCAGCCGGAACTTATCATTCTTTCCGGCGCTTTGGCAATTCGGGAATTCTTGGGAAAGGGTCCGCTAGATAGCTATATCGGGGCAATTTTTTCAAAAGACGGACAAACATATCTGCCGTGGCCGCACCCTTCCGGAGTGAGCCGCTGGCTGCTGTCGCCAGAGCATCAAGCGCTGCTGCAAACAAGTATTCAAATTCTTTCGGAGTGGCGGATTATTCATTATCCTGAGTTTCATTCTGAGCTTCAACCGCCTGAATAAACGCTTCAACTACAATCGGATCAAATTGTTTGCCGCTTTGCGCTTTTAACTCGTTGATTGCGTCATCAATAGAAAACGCCGAGCGATAGGCGCGTTCGGAAATTAATGCGCTGAACACACTGCAAACGGCTGTTATGCGCGCGCCAAGCGGTATGGTGTCTCCCTTTAGCCCCAGCGGATATCCGGCGCCGTTCCAATGTTCACGCTGCGCGGCGATAATCGGCGCCACAGCGGAAAAGGGTCCTCCGATGGTGCGCAGCAGCCGTTCTCCAAAATTGGGATGTTTCCGCACAAATTCCCATTCTTCAGTGGTTAACGCTTCTTGTTTGTGTAATATTGCTTTGGGAATTGCTAAATTTCCGGTGTTATGTAAAAGCGCCGCCAACCCGACAATACGCGCCTCATTTTCACTGCGCCCTAAAATTAACGCGGTTTTTTCCGCTAATTGCGCAATATATTGCGCTATTTTGCTTTCTTTGGGATCTAAATTTTCCAGCGCATCGGTTAACGCTTTGATACCGCCTCTGTTCCCGCCTATTCTATTGATTAACTCCGATTGCTCGCGCGGCGGCGGCGCTTGTTTTGATGTTTCCTCTAAAAATGCGCTTTGTGGCATCGCCAATACTTCTGACGGAGTATTTTTTTTGCGAAGATTCGATGAAAATCTGGCGATTGCTTGGGCCGCCGCGTAATACAGATCTGTTTCTGTTTGGCCATCTTCCGGGTAGATGGAAACCCCGGCGCGCAGCGATATCGGAATGGAATATTCAACAAATTCCGCCGCAATTTGCTGCGAAACGGTAAAAGGCTCCGAACAAACCGTGATCATAATCGATTCGATTAACTGTTGTGTATCGGTGGTTTCCCCTTCTGCCCATACAACACCAAACGCATTGGCGCTTAATCTCCCCAATTGATCCGGATCGATAAGTTTGGCGCGAATACGTTCTGCAACGGCGGCGAGAATTTCGTCACCCAAATAATAGCCATAGGTTTCGTTGATTTCGCTCATACGGTCTATGTCAAATAACGCAAACATCAGCGGTTTTTGATGTTTTACTGCAAGCTCCATGTCTGCTTTAAATCGTGTCATAAACGCCGAGTGATTTGTTGCGCCGGTTACCGGATCATATACCGCGTGAAGCTGTCGCGGCTCTTTATTTGCCGATGGTTTGTATAGCGATGATAAGTAAGTAATTTTACGTTCAAATTGCGCCAGCCGCTGCGAGGAATTTTGAAAATTAGACTCTATAAGCATAACAATTTGCTGTAATGTTTGTTGAATGCCCTCAAATTGCCGTAAATATTCATTGCCCGAGGCCGAAGACATAGTATATTTTCCTCCACCGATAATTTTCTAATTGTTACTATCGGAAAGCGCAAGGGAAAGCTGAAGCGCTTGCTTTAAGAAAATAATGTTTGCTGCTCCGGATAGTCGGTGTGGGGCAAAATAAGTTTTATCGGCAGCTCAGGGTCATCATTCCGAACAGAATTAACTCGGTCGGAAACCGGATATATTTCCATTTCTTCTGATGGATACGGCTGCTGCAAATTGCCGTAAAAAATATTTTCGACTGAAGATCCTAACAGCCAAATATCTTCTTGCTGTGGCGTTAAAATAACGTCCATTCGGGAATGTATCGGCTCCAGCAGCGCATTTGCCGCAGTGGTAAGCAATGCGCACTGATAGCGTATTTGTCCGGTCTTGTTTGTCTCAGTGGAAAAAATTCCCGCTACGCCAAAAAGTGTGTCACTGCGCAGCCGAATAAAATAAGGGATTCTTTGCTTTCCTTCGCGCTTCCATTCGTAATAGCCATCGCATGGCACAACACAGCGGTTAGCGCGCAGCGCCTGCGCAAATATCGGTTTTTGTTCCATATTTTCAGATCGCGCGTTAATTATGGGATGTTTTTGCCACGCCGCTGTAATACCCCATGTCATTGTTACTGCTTTGCGAATGTTGTTTTGCGAGATAATCGCAAGAATCTCTTGTGTTGGCGCAATATTATAACGGGGAATGGGAACTGTAAATGGCTCGGAAATATGGAATCGTTCCGGAATAAAATCGGTATATCTCAGCGCAAATCTGCCGCACATAGTATTTTTCCTTTGCAAGATGAACTGCGCTATGGGCGCGCCGGCAGTGGCAATGCGCCGCGGGCACAATCTATCTGCGGAAAAAATTTTACAGCGGCGGATAGATTGCTGTGATTATTTTTTCGCGGCGGAACAGCCGGCAGTTATAAGTATGATTATATCTTAGCGCAAATGTTCATATGTGGACAAGTTTTGTGGATAACCCAAGATTTCGTGGATAAATAGCCATTTTTTCGCATTTTTTTACAAAACCTTAAAATTTTACAATTCTTGATCGCCTAATCAATGCCCGGAGGAATGACCATCCACTCACGTCTTGGTGAAACAGCTTTGCGTTTTATTAGCACGGCGTGACGATAGCGAATTGCCCCAAATATCAGCAACGCGATGGCGGCGGCAATAATTACCGATCCGCTGACATTCAGCGCAGTGTATAATCGTTGTTGGCTTTGCTGCAAAAAAGTAAGGAAAACTGGGTCGATGGTGTGCGGCTGTGCGTTCCATGCGTTCCACTGAGATTGCCATATGGGAATGGGGCCAAGCAGCAAAAAAATGCCTGCCGCTAAGAAGATTGCGCCGGAAAATAGCAGCCACCACGAGCTTCGGCGCCATTGCGCAAAAAAGCGGGTCCAATGGCCGACTGCTCTGTGTGTAAGCGCAGCAATGGCCGCAAGCGGCAGCACAAACGCCGCTGCGCTTATCGCCGCTGCCGTTAACGAATCGGTAAATGGCGGAAACGCAAAATAAGGAGGCGCCGAATCAAGTAAAAATAATAATGAATGTGTCATCGAATTTTCTATTTCTTATCTTGTATAAAATAAATGGAATAAGCAACGCTATGTTAAAGGATTTTTATTTAACATTTTGCTTTGCACCGCGCGGGTTTTTCCCGTATCCGGAGGAGCAAGCAGCCAATCATCGGGACCGCCAAGGCTAAACTTGGTTAAGCGGCGCGCCAGTCGCGGTTCGCTAACCATAATAGCGGCAGCGCCTGCAAGAAATAAAGTTGCCGCTCCCATTTGCAGCACAAAGGTGTATTGATTTTGCATGTTTTGAATCCACTGCAATGGGGTAAGGTCTGCGCCGGGGTTAGCGCTGGTTAGCGTTAATCGCCACTGCGCCAGCTCACTTTGCCACGCCGGGATAACACCGATTAAAATAAATAGGCCGATAGCCGCGATGATAGACCCCATAATCAGCAGCCAGAATGAAAGAGCATTCCATTGAGTGAACAATGCCCACCATAAGCGTGTTCTGCGCCGCCACATAAATACCATAAATAAAAATGGGCCGATAAGCAGAATTACTCCTAAAATCCAGCCAAATGGCGCAGCGCCGAAAGACGGAATTGCAATTGCAGGTCTGTCGCCGCTAATCAACGCAAGAAAACCCATATATATGAATCTCCGCAGTATTTAATAATATAGTCAGCATAGCAGGATAGGACGTAGGTGTCAATGAATAGCCTCATTGGAAATGGCGATGTTTCTTCTGTAAATTGCAGTGGCTGGTTTATATTATCGGCAAAAATAGCGTGTTTTGCTGACCTAAATGTCGCTGCTGTAAATATTCCTGCTTTAGAAATAAACGTCGCTGGGCGGCGAAGTGGAACCGCAAGAGTGGCAAGAGTGGACAAAAGTCAGGAAGAAATGGGAGGTCCTAGACAAATGGGAGAGGGAATTTTCGGGGGTGTGGATGGGGATGAAAGCAGGTGGGAAGCGGGATAGCGGGGATAGGGGGGTGTAGAGGGGAAGGGAAGTGAAGAGTGAGACTTGACAAAGGGCAAAGGATGTGTGATAATGAGAGGGCGTTGAGAGACGCGGCACATGAACAAGTGAAGACGCAAGGTGTAAAAAGAGCAAAGAGACAAAGAGACAAAAAAAGTAGGAAAGTGTAAACAACTGACCGAGAGAACAGAGGACAGCTAAGCGACAACGAGCGCAAGGTGGATGCCTAGGTGTTAACTGCCGAAGAAGGACGGGGATCGCGCCGAAACGTACACGGGGAGCTGCGAGCAAGCGATGAGCCGTGTGAATCCGAATGGGGAAACCCACGCGGGAGAAGCCCGCGTATCGTATGATGAAGCAATAGTCATACGAGGGGAACCTGGGGAACTGAAACATCTCAGTACCCAGAGGAGAAGAAATCAACCGAGATTCCGTAAGTAGTGGCGAGCGAAAGCGGAGGACGCCCAAACCAGACGCAAGCGATTGTGTGTGGGGTTGTAGGCCCAGGAAGAATGATCAGAGATGGGACTGGAAGACGAGCATGGAAACCGTCGCCAGAGAGAGTGAAAGCCTCGTACAGGAAGGCATCGTTGATCAGACCTGAGAGCCTGAGTACCACGGGACACGAGAAATCCAGTGGGAAGCAGGGGGGACCACCCTCCAAGGCAAAATACAGTTAACGACCGATAGTGAACAAGTACCGTGAGGGAAAGGTGAAAAGCACCCCAAGCAGGGGAATGAAAGAGACCTGAAACCATGCGCTTACAAGCCGTCAGAGGGAGAAAGACCTAATGGCGTGCCTTTTGTAGAATGATCCGGCGAGTGCATCACTGTAGCAAGGTTAAGCGGCGGTAAAGCCGTGGAGCCGAAGCGAAAGCGAGTCTGAAGAGGGCGAGAGAGTTGGAGTGATGCGACCCGAAACCAGGTGAGCTACCCATGAGCAGGGTGAAGCGCGAGTAAAGACGCGTAGAGGCCCGAACCCACCAGTGTTACAAAACTGGGGGATGACTTGTGGGTAGGGGAGAAATTCCAACCGAACCTGGAGATAGCTGGTTCTCCCCGAAATGTATTGAGGTACAGCCGTTATTGAGGATGTCTTGGAGGTAGAGCGCTGAATGGGCTAGGGGTCTAGTGCAGATTACCAAACTCAATCAAACTGCGAATGCCAAGACAAGCGATGACGAGTGAGGCTGCGGGGGCTAACCTTCGTAGCCGAGAGGGAAACAACCCAGACCACCAGTTAAGGTCCCGAAAGAATTGCTCAGTGGGAAAGGATGTGGGTCAACCCAGACAACCAGGATGTTGGCTTAGAAGCAGCCATCATTGAAAGAGTGCGTAATAGCTCACTGGTCGAGCTGAGCTGCGCCGACAACGTACCGGGGCTAAGCAATATACCGAAGCTGTGGATAAGGGCAAAACCTTATGGTAGGGGAGCGTTCTTGTGTATCTAAGAAGCTAAAGCGGAAGCGATAGTGGAGAGAAGAGAAGAGCGAATGCCGGAATGAGTAGCGTAATGCATGAAAGAACCATGCACACCGAAAGCCTAAGGGTTCCTGGGCGACGTCAGACGACCCAGGGAGAGCCGGGACCTAAGCTGAGGCCATAAAGGCGTAAGCGATGGACAGCTGGTAAGAAATCCAGAGCCGGCACATCAAGTGAAGCGGGGACACGGAAGGGTAAGCGCGCCGTCTAAGAGGATAGAGATGGTTGAGTCAGGTAGGCAGATGTCGAGGGAAGACCCGACACAAAGAGCCGAGAGACGAGGGAGACTTCGCAAGAAGTCGGAAGGCGCTGAAAGCCCAGGCCGTCGAGAAAAGCCGCTAGCGATAAAGATGTGACCGCCCGTACCGGAAACCGACACAGGTAGGCGAGGGTAAAAGCCCACAGGTGAACGAGCGAACCTCCGTTAAGGAACTCGGCAAAATAGCCCCGTACCTTCGGAAGAAGGGGCGCCTTGGACAGGTGAAATACGAACGTATGGAGCCTGGGAAGGCCGCAGAGAATCGGCTCAAGCGACTGTTTACCAAAAACACAGGTCCCTGCGAAAGTGAAAACTGAGATATAGGGGCTGACTCCTGCCCAGTACCGGAATGTTAAAGGGAGATGTGAGAGCATTGAACTGAAGCACCGGTGAACGGCGGCTGTAACTCTAACAGTCCTAAGGTAGCGAAATTCCTTGTCGGGTAAGTTCCGACCCGCACGAAAGGAGTAACGACTTGAGCGCTGTCTCGACGGAGGGCTCGGCGAAATTGCACTACCCGTGAAGATGCGGGTTACTTGTGACAGGACAAAAAGACCCCATGGAGCTTTACTACATCTTAGCCTTGGAGTGAGGGACGTTATACGTAGGATAGGTGGGAGACGATGAGGCGCGGCTTTCGGGAAGCGCGGAGTCAACGGTGAAATACCACTTTTGACGTGTTTTACTTCTAACGGGCGGCCATAAACTGGCGTCGAGACAGGGCTAGGAGGGTAGTTTGACTGGGGCGGTCGCCTCCCAAAAAGTAACGGAGGCGCCCAAAGGTTCCCTCAGGATGGTTGGACATCATCCAGAGAGTGTAAAGGCAGAAGGGAGCTTGACTGCGAGGCAAACAGGCCGAGCAGGGACGAAAGTCGGGCTTAGTGACCCAACAGCGCTGAGTGGAAGGGCTGTTGAGTAACGGACAAAAGCTACCCTGGGGATAACAGGCTTATCTTGCCCAAGCGTTCACAGCGACGGCAAGGTTTGGCACCTCGATGTCGGCTCGTCGTATCCTGGAGCTGGAGTAGGTTCCAAGGGTTGGGCTGTTCGCCCATTAAAACGGCACGCGAGCTGGGTTCAGAACGTCGCGAGACAGTTCGGTCTCTATCCGTCACAAGCGAAGGAAAATTGAGGGGAGTCACTCCCAGTACGAGAGGACCAGAGTGGCTGGACCGCTGGTGAGCCGGTCGCGTTGCCAGACGCGCAGCCGGATAGCTACGTCCAGAAAGGAGAAGCGCTGAAAGCATCTAAGCGCGAAGCCGACCCCAAGATAAGTTTTCCCAATTCCAAGAGAAGATAAGGCGACAAGAAGAAGACTTGTTTGATAGACTGAGAGTGGAAGCTCCGTAAGGAGTGAAGCGAATCAGCCCTAACAGCCGAAAGGCTTAGCTGCTCTGTTCTGTCAGTCAGAAGAGCGAGCACAGACCGAAAAAAAGACACCAAGCGTTGGAGCAAGAGAGAGAAAGCAGATGAGAGAGTCGAGAAAGACGACATTTCATCTGCTTTTGTGTGTCTGGCAATGAGAGCAAGAGGACTTATTCCCACGGGAGTTCGCGGAGCGCGCGGGAAACGCCGCGCAAAAGTGGAGCGCCGCGGAAGTATTCGCGGGCATATCGCGCAGTCAGCAACCCCCCCTCGCAATGGCCGCGCTGCCTCCTGCCATTATGGATCATGTCTATCTATCGCGTTTTGCATAACTGTTTGCAAAACATATGCGCGAAGATTGCTTACTAAAAATAGTGATCCGGTAATCAATACGGCGTCTGCTTCGGCTGCATTTTCCAGGGCGATGCGGACCGCGTCTTCGGCGTTGCCTGCTATAATATGCCTCAACCCTAATTGCGCCGCTGCCGCGGATATTTGATTCGCCGGCGCAGATATTCTTCCGGTAACTTTTGGCTCTGCGGCAATGATCAGCGGATTCAGCGCCGCGCATTCTTCCAGCATTTGCAAAATTGCCTTTGAGCCTAAAGCTCCAAAAATAATGATAGTTTTTTGCGGATGTATTGTTAAACGCAATGTTTCTAAACATGCGCGCATTTTTTCGGGATTGTGCGCCGCGTCTAAAATCACATAAGGATTGCGCCGCACAATTTCAAATCTGCCGGGCAGCCACGCCGCCAGTAATCCTGTTCTTATAGCGTCTTCAGATATTTCTGGCCGCGCTGCTTTGGCGGCGCATATGGCTAACGCTGCGTTTCGCGCCTGAAACGCTCCGGTTAGACGAAGCCGCAGTCGTTCATATCTTGCCGTATAGTCGGTGTAGGTAAATGTCGTTTCTCCGGCAGTGGCGCAGATTTCGGATGCGCCGAAATCGCTATTCATTTCCAATAATGGCGCCGCTTGCGTTTCTGCTTCTTGTTTAATAACTGCCAGCGCAGAACTATCATTGGCGCCGGTAACTACGGGTATGCCGCGTTTAATAATGCCGGCTTTATGCCATGCAATGTGCGCTAAATCTGCGCCGAGAAATTCCATATGATCAAAGCCGATGGTTGTAATAACACATACTTGAGGCTGGGCAACATTTGTTTCATCAAATCTGCCGCCCATGCCTACTTCCGCCACAAATATATCGGCTTTTACGGCTTCCGCCGCTAGAAACGCCATCGCCGTCCATAGCTGTTTAATATGTGGTATAAACGTTGGGTGTTCTTCGCGAAATCGCTCCAAAACATCTGCAAGCTTTTCCGCCAGTTCAATGAACAATTCATCGCTGATATAGCGCCCATCAATTTGAATACGTTCCTGCGGGCAAATAATATATGGGTTGGTATATAAACAAACACGCAAACCTTGAGCCTGCAATATTGCCGCTAAAAATACGGAGGCAGAGCCTTTCCCGCTGGTGCCGGTAATGTGCGCCACTGGAACGCTGAACTGCGGACTGCCTAATGCTTTAAACAGCGCGCGCGTTTCCTCCATGCGCTTTTCCTGCCGCTGCGCCGGCGGAACTTGCGATTCTGCCGGGCGCGCCGCTACCGCGTGTTGTTCAATAAATTCTGCTGCGTCTTGCGCCGACAGAAATCTTTTCATAAAAATACTGCTGTTCCTGCTGTATAGATTGCGCCGGATGAATTGCCGCTACCAATAGCGTTCTTCCTGCCATGGATCTCCGTGGTTGTGATAGCCGCGAATCTCCCAAAATCCGGGGTTATCTTGTGGCATAAATTCAAAGCCATCCAGCCATTTGGCGCTTTTGTAGCCATATAATTTGGGAACAATTAAACGCACCGGGCCGCCATGGTCTGGGCTGATTGGCTCTCCGTCATGCTGAAACGCGATAAGAACATCATCATCGTTAAAATCGGAGTAGGGCATATTAGTAGTATAGTTTGTCCAAGAATGCGCTGTTACAAATTGCGTGTCGCTATGCGGCTTTACTAGATTGATAATTTCTCTGACATGTATTCCTGTCCAAGCGTTATTGTATCTGCTCCACATAGTTACACAGTGAAAGTCGGCGGTCAGCGTAACTTGCGGCAGAGCCAGCAATTCGCGCCACGAAAGTTCTATCGGCTGCTCTACTGCGCCCCAGACTTTAAATCGGTAGGTATTTTCATTAAATTTTGGTGTCGCTTCCGCGCTGAGCACCGGCCAGCTTTTCGTGATATATTGATTGGGCGGCAGCCGAGGTTTCCCGTCCGGCAGCAGCTCGTCTTTTTGTTGGGGTGTTTTTTTAGGCCCAAATAGATGTGACAGATCCATAGGAACAGCCTTTCCGATATTTTGCAATTACAAGAATTGTGCGGTTGCGCAGAAAAAATTCCTTATTACGATTGTACAAAAAAAATTTTCCATCTGCCAATCATATATAGTTTTAAAGCGCCGCGCTTTTAGACTCCATTGAGTTTCCGGCATTGCGGCGCTTGCGCATTTCAGAAAAAAACTCACGTTCTTCGTTTGTCAGCGCGGGCACAACCACACGCACTTTAGCGTATAGATCCCCGCGCGCTGTTGCGCGCAATTGCGGCATGCCTTTTCCTCGCAGCCGGAATGTTTGGGCGTTTTGGGTATTTTGCGGAATTGTCATGATCAGCGCTTTATTATTGGGCAGCGTAATGGTAATTTCTCCGCCCAGCACAACGGTCAGCAAGTCGACGTTTACTTCGGTATAGATATCATCTCCCTTGCGTTCCCATAGTGTATCGGGTTTTACGGAGATGATTAAAAATAAATCGCCGCGCTGCCCGCCGCCGATGCCTGGTTGACCCTCCCCGGCTACGCGCACGCGGGTACCGTTATCAGCGCCGGGAGGAATAGAAACTTCTATTTTTTTTGTGTCAAACACATTTCCTTGGCCGGCGCACGCAGAACATTGCTGTCCTTTCAATTCACCGGAGCCATGGCAGATGGGGCATTCACTGGGAGATTGAACAGTAAAGATGCGTTTTGTGCCTTCATAGGCTTCGCGCAACGAAATTTCTACATTTTGTTCAATATTATCTCCGGTTCTTTTCCGCATTGTTTGATTATTATTTTTGTTGCGGCCGAATAAAGACTCAAAGAAATCAGAAAACCCATTATCGTTGATGGTGAAATCGAAATTTCCGGCGCCGGCAGAGCCGCCTCCGGGCGCTGAGGATCCCCCGCCGTTTTGCCCCGGCGGGCGGTTCCAAGAAAATCCGGGATTTGGCGAAGTAAATTGTTCTTGCCAATTTGGCCCGAGAGTATCATATTTTTGGCGTTTAGTGGGGTCAGACAATACCTCGTAGGCTTCGTTGATTTCTTTAAATTTAGCTTCAGCTTTTTTATCTCCCGGGTTCATATCGGGGTGATATTTTCGGGCGAGTTTACGAAACGCTTTTTTAATATCATCAATTGAAGCAGTTTTTTCTACGCCAAGAATTTTATAATAATCTTTATATTCCATTTAATTGTTCCTATCCCCCCGAATTTTCGGCTAAAACCTGCAGGCTGCCAAAAAAGCTATGTGTGCAGCGCATTACCGCTATTCTGTTTCAGTGGCAGAGGTTTTACCGCTGCTAACGTGTACGCGCGCCGGGCGAAGCAACTCATCTCCCATAACATATCCCTTTTGGGTTTCTTGTACTATCTGTCCTTCAGGTTCCGTTGAATCTTCAACCATTTCAATTGCTTCATGAAGTTTCGGATCGAATGATTGCCCATGCGATGTAAAGCTGTTTACGCCGCTTCGCTGCAGCAAATCTAGCATTTGCGAATGCATATGTTTTAATGATTGCGCCAATGTGTCTTTATCAGAAACATCCTCATATTTTATAGCTCTGTCTAAGTCATCCAGAACTTCGATAATTCTCATCAGGATAATTTTCTTTTCATATTTTACTCTATCTGAAATACGGCGCTCTTGCTGTTTGCGCATATTATCCAATTCGGCTAAAACCCGCAGATATTTATCTTTTACGGCGTCAAGTTCTGTTTTCAATGATTCGTTTTCCTTTTGTATCTGTGCTGCGGCAGTGTCTTCAATTTGCTGCAGTTCGTTATTATCATCGGTCTGGTGATCGTTATGTTTGTTATTCATTACTGTCTCCGGTATACTAAATATTATTTTAGGGTATTTGCTTCGTGCGCAAAATACAGTTTCCTAGAATCAGGAAAAGATAAACCGGGTTGCTCCGGAACATCTGACGCAGAACATCGCTGCCTTTTACACAGTCTCAAATGATTAACCCAAATAAAAGTCCTGTTTTACCGGCATTACTGCCCGTCTTCCGATCCTGTGCGTATGGAAGTTTGGATGATTATTTGATACATCTTATATTATAGATAATGACAAAGATAGTGTCAAACTCTGCCCTATAGCGATGATTATACACGGCAGCGCTTTGTGCGAATCATCGAAAATCTTGCGCCGAAACCAAGATTTTTCCCGATAAATAATTCTGCCTTTGTGCTGATTAAATATCATTTGATACATCCAATTCCATCAAATCTTCTTGTGGGTAGCCATCGGTCAACCCCGAAGCTTCCCAGTCGGCTAAAGCTTCAGCGTATTCTTTCCACGTTAAGCGCCGGTTTAGCGTGGGATCGTTATGCGCCTTCCACGCCGGAAAATATTGATCCATAACGCTGGTAGGAGTATTTGGGCCAAGCTCATCTGCAATCCAGCGCAATACTTCACGTGTTCCGGCTATGCCATTTGGCATAACTAAGTGCCGAATCAGCAAACCTCGCACACCAATGCCATCTTCATCTACTTGCAACGGCCCAACTTGACGTAGCATTTCACGCAGTGTTTGCCGGTTTGCTGCCGTATAATTTGGCATTTTAGAGGTGCGCAGCGCTTCTTTGTCATTTGCGTATTTTGCGTCGGGCAGATAGATATCTACCACACCATCCAACAGTCGCAGTGTTTCCATATTTTCATAGCCGGCACAGTTATAAACAAGCGGCAGTCGCAGCCCGTTTTCTGCCGCAATGACCAGCGCTTTTAAGATATGCGGCACATAGTGGGTGGGAGTGACCAAGTCAATATTATGAACCTGTCGTTTTTGCAGCAACAGCATAATTTGCGCAAGTTTCTCATGGGTAATTACCCTGCCTTGTCCGTTTTGACTCAGCCAGAAATTTTGGCAGTATGTGCAACGCGCTTGGCAATGTCCGAAAAAAATGGTTCCTGCCCCGCGTGATCCGCTGATGGGCGGCTCTTCACGGCGGTGTACATTCCAGGACCCTACAATCAATTCGTCTGCCGATTTGCAGACAGCTTTTTTGCCGGCCAGCCGATTTACTTTGCAGTTTTGCGGACAAATTGTGCACGAAGCCAGCATATTCCAGGCAATTTCGGCGCGGCGGGCAAGTTCGCCCGATTGCAGCAAATTCAGATAACTGGGATAGAGTTGTGCCATAACGTTAGTATTGCCCTTGTTCTTCTGCCATGCGCACAATGATTGGTGTAAATTTTCCGATAATCTCAACTAAATCATCTTGCGATCGTATGACGGATTCGATATCTTTATATGCCTGCGGCGATTCATCTACACCACCGCCGAGTAAAATAACTCCATGTTCGCGCAGATATGTGTCGCGCATGGTTTTGGTGATGGCTTTCATGGCGGCTTTGCGGCTCATGGCTCGGCCTGCCCCGTGCGAAGCGGAGTTTAAAGCGCCGCCGTTGCCTTTGCCGCGTACAATGTAGCCGGCGTCGCCCATCGATCCCGGTATGATTCCGAGTTCGCCGATATTGGCCGGTGTCGCGCCTTTGCGGTGTACAATCGCATTGGATCCATTGGCAAGCGTTTCTTTCCATGCAAAATTATGATGATTTTCAACGGAAGCAATAGCTTTGATTCCGGCTGCGGCGGCAACGCGCTGGTGAATGATCTCGTGATTGGCTTTGGCAAATTTTCCCGCTAACTGCATAGAAAGCCAATATTCGCTGCCGGTCCCGCTTTCCAATGAAAGCCACGCCAGATGTCGCAAAGATTCGTGTAAGCCTGGCAGTGATTGTGTCGCCGCAGTTGTATATGTGTCTGCTATACGCGCGCCGATTCCGCGTGATCCGCTATGCGAAAGCAGCGCTAAATAAACGCCGGCCTTTACACCGGGCAGCGCGTCATCGATAAACAACCGAACTTTGCCCCATTCAACAAAATGATTGCCTGAACCGGATGTGCCCAACTGCCGCCGCGCTTTTTCCTGCAAAGATCGCAGCAACGGGGTAGCTTTCCAATCGGAGTCATCCAAAACTTTATGGTGCGGCTCATCTTGTTTATCCCATTGCGCGTTTAAACCGAACCGTGTTTGCGCAAACAGCGCTTTTTCAAAACGTTGCTGGCTGGCAGTAAGTACTGTTGTCGGTTCGGAATACAGCGACAAACGCATCCGGCAGGCAATATCTACCCCAACAGCATAGGGAATAATCTCATTTTCTGTCGCCAGAACGCCGCCGATTGGCAAACCATACCCCACATGCGCGTCGGGCATCAATGCGCCGGCTATTGCAACCGGCAGATGCATGGCGTGTGACATTTGGCTGATTGCTTCGGCGTCGATATTTTCTGCGCCCCATGTTTGATATGTGACGGGATCACGACGCAGTTCAATTTTTTGAATATCCGGTGTTGGCTCCGGAATGAGTATTTCCGCTAAAGCAGAAACTCTGGAATCATTTATAAATTGCTCCGGATCTTCCAACACTGCGTCTAGCAGTTGTAACGTTGCGTCTTTTTCCATTCCGGCTTGCAGTAACTGTTCCGCAGTTTTTTTTGCGACCCCAAGCGCTTTTCCTTCGGGCCATCCGTGATATCGTAAAATTTTGCCGCTAATCATAGTATTTTCCTAAGCGCGCTGACGTAATAAGCAAGATGATACGCCGCGCGCAACATTTTTACACAATATTTATAACAGTATTAATATACAATATTGTCATAAAAAAGATCCAATAAATCGGGAATGGCGAAGTGATCGGGTCTTGTGAAGGGTATGCTGCCGAGCTGCGAAAACAAGCCATTCAACTGTATGTAGACGGTCTGAGTTTTCGCTGGATTGCCCGTTATCTGGGAGAGGAACATCAAACTGTGGCGAATTGTGTTAAAGCGCATGCAGCCACGTTGCCTGCGTCTCCACCCCTTCCGCCTTTGCCAGCAGACACCTCGTTCCCCGTCATCGAGATGGACACGTTTGCCGGCGAGAAAATATGCAGCCCGGTTGGCGCGACGGTCTCGATGTTTTACACGCTCTCTTCATGTGTTACAGGATGCTCTCAAGATAGTTGTGTTTGCTTGGAATCATCGCCAACTGTTTCGTCGCGCCCATCCTCGCTATCCTGCTCATGTCTTTCAATTCTCTTACCCGTAATTATCGCCACTCCCTTTCATCATTTCATCATGACCTTTTGACAGGGAAACAATAATCTGGTATACTCTCTTTGCTGAATGGTTCATATGAGACGTGATGAGAAGGGAAGGGAAGGGAAGAAGTACATATCTTCTCAAACAGCAAGATTTCTTGCAGCGACTCCATATGTAGCCACGATTCAGCAGTTTTCAGGGAAATTGTCATCGTTGTTATTTGTAATGTTCTTTACCATCGGAGGTTATAATGAACATACGTTTTACCCCCACCTCTCTTTGAATTATCGTCAAATCATTGAAAAGTACCCCGGAGGTAAAAAATTCCCATGGTTTCTCAACTCCTAGTTGCGCTAGTAGGATCCACGATTTTGACACTGCTCGGGATGAAAATACGATCATTTTCAAGCAGCGCCAGTAAAATAGCCGGTTCTATCGTAATAACCCTCGCTATCGTAGGCTTGATCATTCAGCTTATCGGCCTATTTTTCTTAATAAAGGTTCATATCTGAAAAGAGAGGCCACTACCCATTGCCACTGGTGCGCCAGAACGCATCCCAGCATGTTCACAGGGTATGTCTGATATGGTGGGCAGGAAGCAGATACCCATTGCGTATTCCCCTAGCATGCGCCATTGCCACGCGATGCGCTTGGAATGATTCTGAAGAACACCTCCGTATGGATACTCTCAAGCGTCTACAACATCGGCGATTTCCTTGAGAGCATCTATCGTAAATGCTAACATAAAAATAGGCCAAACGATACTCAAAAAACCGGCCACA
>JAKAOI010000221.1 GCA_021812265.1 Chloroflexota bacterium
ACTATACCCGCACCAGATCACCCTTGCTGTGTGTCCTTCCAATATCCGCACAACCTGCCCGGTTTGCGCTTCCCATATCCGCACTGTCCTATCTTCTGATCCACTCGCTATATACTTCCCATCTGGGCTATATGTACATGCCAGCACCCAATCTGTATGTCCTTCCAAGATTCGCACAACCTGCCCGGTTTGTGCATCCCATATCCGCACTGTCCTATCTTCTGATCCACTCGCTATATACTTCCCATCTGGGCTATATGTACATGCCAGCACCCAATTTGTGTGTCCTGCCAATATCCTTACTTGGTCCCCACCCACCTGCGGCAAACTTTGTGATATCAGTTTCAAATATGGCGTTTTTCTTTCCGGCCAAGTGTGCATATATGGCGCTACTTCCATCGCACGACCTGCCAGCTGATTCCTCAGTTCCTCTGGATGTTCATTCAACAGACTCCCTCCTAATTGCAGCGTCTGTATCATCTGCCGAATTTCTAATTCCCCGGCAAGACAGCTCATTTCCTCTATTAATGCGGCACACCGAAATCGTTCTATTTTTTGCTGACAATATGCCGCATTGCTCACTATCTGCCTCACTGTGCTTAGCTCCTGTGCTTGCTCCGCTTGCCACACCAACCATCTCCACCCATACTGCTCTGCCTCTTTCGGCAGCCTGCTCCACTCCCTTGGTTCTCCATATATCTTCAGTAATTCATGCCGCCAACTCTGTCTCTGTTCTTCTGTTGTCTGCTTCTGCAGCCACACAAAACAGCTCTCATGCAAAACCCCATCCCGCTGCAGCAACATTCTTTCCTGCAACTGTGCAACCAGCTGCTCACTGTGCTGTTCCTCATAGCCTGCTGTGCGCTTCCATAACAAACCTATCACTGCTTGACGCATCGGCTCTGTCGGTGAAAATATCGCCAGTTCCCGGTATCTTGCTTGATGCTCCGGTGAAAGCTCTGCCACACTCAGCTCAAGAGCTGCTTCAATCGGATCTTTGGCAAGTTCCTCTCTCAACCTGCGATAGATTTCCAGCACGACAGTCACATCCGCTCTTGTCTGCGCTATAACCGTTCCCAATATTGTCAGCGCAAACGGCAAACGCTCTGTGCGCGCACTCAGCTCCCCGACTTGCTCTTGGGTCAGCTGTGCCGCTCCGCTCCGTTCCAAGAGCGCGGCGCTTTGCTCATCGGTAAACGGTTCGGCGATAATTACACCCGTTCCATGCGCCTGAGCAGCCTCAGATGTTGTAATGAGAATCCGGATGTTTTCTTCCGGCAGCAGCAAGGGATAGGCGTCCTTATTGTCTCTTACATCATCCAAGATCAGCAGCATTGTGCGCCGTTGCAATTTTTCCCAGAGCAGGTCTTTGCCGGCGCTTAAGGTGGTATATGTTGTATTCGGTTCACCCAGTTTGTGCAGCCACTGTTCCTGAATCTCCCGCAAGTGCATTTCTGTGGGATTTCTGCCGATTGTTGCCCACAGAATTCCATCAGGATATTGGCTGTGCGCCAGCGCATATGCGCAAAACATGCGGGCAAGTGTTGTTTTCCCTATCCCTTGTCGGCCAACCAGCGCCACCGGCGCTCCCACAGTCTGTTGTACCATGCTGCTGATACTCTGCATAGCTTCTGGCCGATTGAGATAGTGTTCCGGCTGCCATTCCGGCACTGTTTCCACCGACGCTAATGCGTCATCATACAGCTTTTCAATGGGAGCCAGCGCCATATGTAAACTTTGCGATATTTGTCTAGATATATCATATTCTTTAGCCCATACACCAGCAAATTGAAACGACCAGCGAGATTTCCATTCTGCAAGTTGCCGCTCCAGCGACGCATATCGAGCCACAACAGCGGCAGAGCTTTGCTTCTGCAACGAGGTATACTGAAAAAACAGCGGATACGGAGAACCATGGTTTAAAAAACCCGAATATGCTGTTTCCACTATATAATCCATAGCGGAAGGGTATGTACGCCCATTCCGGATATGCGCTATCGAACCAAGAGCAGTTCCCACTACACCAATGATGATATCCATCTGACCTGGATCTACTGTACTATCTGTACACAAACGTAGCTGTCCATCTTCAAAAATCATCAAATTTGCGGTCAATGCGTCATAACAATATAGATTGAATACCATCTGCTTCGGATATTTCAAGTAAAGATTCATGCGTAAAATATTATACATGATGTCATTTTGTTTTGCTTGTATATCCGCTGTGCAAACAAGTAAAACCTTAATAACGCGAAATTGACTTACTGCCGGCATAGCATTGTATCCTTTATTCGGGCACTATTATAAATATATTCATCAGTCACCACATAGATTGTATCATTCCATCTTTGACTCATCCATCCTTATTATCTACGATACAAGATTAAAAGATTGAATCAGTTGATTAAATAAGCTTAGCCCACCTCCTTTTCCTAAGCCGATATTTATAAAATCACCCTCACCTTTAAAATATACAGCGTTTTCGTCTGTCCAGCCACTACTTACTTGTGGCATATTTGGATAGGCGCTCCGAACAATAGATGAATTATCACGAACGCCAATTTGTTCTAATTCTTCTAATGCTCCTGGTTTCATAGCAAATTGCACTGTTACGCCATCATACTTACCACTCATAGCATATTCTTTTGACGGAGTTATAAAGGTTTCTCCAGTAGCAGATAATTTACCATTTTCAACTAATGAGTCATAATGTTCTTGACTCATTGTTCTGTAAAATGTACTATTCTCACAGGTATTATGCGCCACCCACTGGTCAGCGCCCACCGCATACGTGTGGTCATCTTGTACCGTGAGGTTGTACCGCACAGCCACACCAAAGATGTGCTGTAACGCTACCACCACGCCATACCCGCCATCGAGCCGCCGAATCTGCTCCCCTATGCGCAGCTCTTCCGCGCTCACAAACCCGCGATCCGTTGTTAAGAACGGGTGCTCGTCGGTGGCGCGTCACTTGAACTAACTTCCTAAGCGCGCTCTAATTCTTGATAATTGTTTCTGTACTTAAATCAATTATATAATTTGTTTTTCCCCCTAAAGAAATACCGCAATGAGTTATATCATAAAATTGGGGCTGAAGCTTACGAAATTTTGCCAAACGATGGTCTTTTTGAGATATCATATCATCAATAATAATATGCCGGTAAACTCCCGTTTTTGTATGAATAATCGTTACACATCCGACTTCAAAACCTTCCTGTATCTTGGGAACAACATATGAATACTGATTCCGTATCCAAAGAGTATGATAACCTGACACCAAATAGCTATTATCTGGACTATAAATCGGTGGAATTCGGTAAGCGTCATTTCCATCAACTTCAAACCCCGCTTCTTTCAGCTGTTTATCACCGTTGGTGTCTATAAAAATAAAATCCCAGCCCGAAGAGCCTTGAGTTACCCACTGAACTACTGCTAAAGATTCAGAGGGGGCAATGGTCATTTTAAACATTCCTTCAAAACAAGGTTCATAGGGGATAGATGACAATATTTTCATATCTGGCCAATGGATACGATAAAATACATAGAAATAATCCATTTCTTTAATATTCGATTTATTTACTAATATAAATACTAATTGGGATCCCTGTTGCAGCCAAACAGCAGTTTTCACTGATCCATTTTCGGGCTTCCAGTAGATTTTTTTTGTTCTGGTATCCCATATTGCACAATCTTGGGTTTGCGTAATTGTCATCAGCAAATACAGCCCTGATGGATGCCGAGCAAGTATCTTATTGGGAAATTGATTATTAAGCGGTTCATACTCTTGAAATTTTATTGCCACCTTCAAGTTTCCAATCTCATTATGGGTTAGGATTCCAAATATGTGTTTGTATTCTCCCGAGTGGATCCAACCAAAACACTTGAATTAGGGCGCCATTTGCATTTGTCCATTGCTGGAGTGTACTTGCACAAACTTTACATGGACCTAAACCTTTATATTGGTAAAGATATATGGTTAGTGGAGTATTCGGTTGTAACCCACATTATCTGAACAAAAGAATTCAGCGCACACCCCATATCCTTTTTTGTTATAAGGTCCATTGATTTGTGGAGCAAAAATAGCGGTTCCGGCTGTTCCAGAAACACCTTCACCAAAAAAATATTAGTCCCTTGAGTATATACAACAGCGCCTGCAACTCTTTTTCCAGCATATTCTTTAGCTTGGGCAATACGCTCTCTAATAAGATTGTCACAACTATAGACATCACTTTCTCAAATCGCGCCAAGAATGTCAAGTTAAAATGATGAATTGGCTGTTGTACACATTTTTAAGAGTTCTTTCTTGGCGCGGTTTTTATTTGTGACTTATCATAAACAATTTCAAAGATAAATTCTGGATGAATCGTGTGCACTTTAGCAATAAACACTATCGCTTCCTCCCAAAATCCTTTCTCATCTGAATTTGGGTAATTATAAGGGCTAGAATAGTCAACACTAAACTCCATATATGGACGAACACCTCCACTTTCATATAATTGAAGTGAATCTATTCCTAATATCTTGCATTTCATTTCCTTACAGATATTGATTACCTCTATTGCATCCACATATACAAACAAACTAGTATTTCCAGATGGAATAATCTTATCTGCAACTCGTTTTAAAATACTATCCATATTGTTTCTTTCTTTTTATATTTCTTCTACTTTATGGCTGATACATACCTGGAGGATCCACAATAGTACTATCAGGAAACCATTCTCTTGTTAAATCACTTATCTGAATAACCTCATGAGTTATGTCATCCACAACTACATACGAATTATCAGCTCCATAGTATGCTGTTGCAGGATTCCCATTCGCTTTATTT
>JAKAOI010000222.1 GCA_021812265.1 Chloroflexota bacterium
CGATCTTTTGTATGGCAAATTGCGCATCATCGCTGCGTTGATGCTGTGTATGGCGTAAAATTGCGTTTGTGGTTTGTGAGCCTTCAATTCGCGCAAGATATCTGCCATGCTGTGATAAAAAGATGACAGCGCGGCCATCTTCAGCGCATTTGCTGATAAGGGCAGGGCTTATCAGTACGTTGCCAAAACACACGATACTGCCAAAATTCAGCAGCGGCAGCCGTAATTTTGTTTCACCATTCACTTGAATCTTAATTGTGTCATGATCTAAATGCGCATATGACCCATCAGTCAAAATATATAGCGTATTTAATAACTCCAGCATCTCAGCGCCTCTCATTTCCTTGCAAACAACGTATGTTTTTTATGTTTTATCATCTGCCTGCAGAGTATTAGCATAAATTGCAGCAATATACTCGGCGGCCTGATTCTTTTTACTCAAAATCTCCGGCAAACATGACTCAACGACAGAGCAGCGTAAACATCTCGCGTCATTTGCCGCATCCGGCAACATATCACCGGCAAATGCATTGCGAATATCCGTTATCATTGCCGATACAATATCTCGCAACTCTGGTGTAAACCGAATTTCCCGGCGGCTGCGCGAACTAATATAATACACTGCTCCCAGCGGCACATCACACTGAAACATCTCTTCCAAGCACAATGCCTGACCGCAGACCTGCGCCGCTTCATGAATCCAATTCCGCTTTTTGCCAATTTTATATTCAACCGGGTATGGCGTTGCGCCATAGAACTCTACCAAATCAGCTTTTCCGGTTAAACCAAACCGCCGAGAAAATAAAGGCATTGCGTGTACATTGCGAACTCCCCTGCATGTTTCTGCAATCAATGAATCCACTCGTTCATGCGCAAGTGTTCCCTTTATGGTATATATATTTTCGCCATAAATTTCATCTTGCCGCTGCAGCGCGCATTGCCTAGGACAATAACTAAACTGCTCTAAAGCTGAAAGCTGAATTCGTTCATCATCTTGTTCATCAAAAACCGGTTGAGTCATATTGGCTCCTTTTATTTTTACGGATCCTTTCCCAGCATACATTTTGCGAATAGATAAATATAGGGGATTGCCGCTAATTTGATAAAACTGCCTATTTTCCGTTTTATAGCTTCGGATAAAGATATTAGACATATACTACTGAATCATAACACTGATTTAGTGGTTAACCCCTAAGTATATCAATAAGCATGATATACTATATGTTTAGAGGCAGAATAACACTGGATTGCATATGTTTTCATATCAATCCTCATGATTTCCATCTTCCGGATATTCGTAATAAAACATGCTCTGTATACGAATATTTCGCAAACATTATTGTATGAATGAGGTAAAGGAATGCATTTGCGGCTACTACTTAATACAACTGCGCCCGTGTTCAGCTATGGCGCCGACCAAACCAGGCCAGAAATCCGCGCCACAGAAATTCGCGGCGCACTGCGCTACTGGCTGAGAGCGCTTTTAGGCGCATACATGAAATTTTCCGAAGTAAGTGAGATTGAAAGCCAATTGCTGGGATCGGACAAGATTGGCTCACCACTGATCGTTCGGCTTAGCGCTTCAAATGAAGATTTTAAGGATGTTCCGTCCACCGATATTGCAACTAGCAAATGTTATTTGCTGCCACATAAAGATCAAGGGCCAATGTTGGCGCTGAATGAAAATTCTTGGTTCGCTTTAGAGATGATCAACAGGCTTGGCGGCGCAATTGATGATCGCATTTTTGCAGCGTTGGGTCTATTGATGCTGCTGGGCGGAATCGGGCGGAGATCGCGGCGTATGTTTGGCGGATTGCAATTAGATAATTTTGAATTTGTCGATCAATCACAAGCGCCCAAAGCTATTTCGTTAGATAACCTTGTATTGCGAGATATTGATGTTCAGCAAGCAGCGCAACCAATGGAATTGCAAAAGGTCATTCAAAATCTGGCAAAACAATGCACAACACTAATGCAAAGCGCATATAGCAAACAAGAGATATCAGATAGTTCAATTCCGAAATTTCCAATATTCCATTCCCAACATTGCCAAATTTATATTGGGAAAACAAGCTCTCCCAGCGCCGGCGAGGCAAACAAGTCCTTTTTTAAAGACATCAATGCGTTTAAACATAATGATATGATTGGTTACGCAAAGAGAAATGAGCGGCGCGCGTCACCGATTCACGCACAAGTTCGTTTCATGGGCAAACAAGCCTACCCGATTATAACCATTTTCCGCTCGGAAATACCAGGTTTTCAGCAGTGGAAACAATACAACGAGCTGATAGAAACCTTAAACCGTGATTGGAAACTTATACATGTTTGGGGAGAGAAATGGCAATGAAATACTTGATTATTTTTGCAATTGGCCCGGTGCAAAGTTATATCGAATCTTCTCGCAGTTCACGAGATCTATGTGTCAGCAGCGCAATTCTTAGCTCTATAGCGCTGTCCGGAGTACGCACAGCCCAAAGTTTTGGTGATGTTATCTACCCAAAATTAGATTCCGGCGAACCGCCTTCCGGCGTTCCGCATCGATTTACCATCACAACTGAAAAAGATCCGACTGTGACCGCGAAAGCAGTGCAAGAGGCAGTGCAGATTCAGTGGAAAAGCGCCATAGCAGGAAAAGTAAAAACATATCTCAACAATATCTGGGGCGCCGGCGAATGGCAAGATATTTTTGATCGCCAAGTAAACAATTGGCTGGAATTTTACTGGGTTGCGGTTGCATACCACGACGATCGCCATAAAGAATGCATACTCAAAGCCAACATTGCCATGGCGGCGCGCAAATCTATCCGAAATTTTCCGCAGATTGCAGAAAAAGGTGTAAAGTGTACACTCACCGGTGTGCATGCTGCGCTGACAGATTCCACTAAAATGTGGGACAACGTCCGTGAAAAGGCGCACGACACCATTTCGGATGATGGAGACTACATACTCATCCGCTCGAATGAAAAATTAGGCGCCATAGCGGCAATTAAAAGACTGGCAGTTTTTGCCGGCGCCGCGCTGACACTTACATATAACTCAATTCCTTCCGTTACAGACATTGCCCGAAACGGATTTACGCATCCCGAGGCAATCAGCAAAGATACGCCCCTCTATTACGCCGTTTTACATATGGATGGCGATAGAATCGGGAAGAGCTTAGGCGAGATGAGTTCTTCAGGTGAACATAGCAATTTTTCACAGAAACTTGCGCTATTTGCCAAAGAACACGCCGGAAGCATTGTGAACACCCATAAAGGAAAGCTGGTATACGCCGGAGGCGATGATGTGCTCGCGTTTTTACCCGTGCAAACTGCCTTGCAGTGCGCTGATGATCTGCGCCGCAAATTTGCCGAATTGACCGGGCTAACCGCCAGCGCCGGCATTGCCATAGCGTCGGATACATATCCGCTGGATCTCGCACTAGAGGCCGCGCGCAACGCAGAAGACGCCGCAAAAGAAGTCTATGGCCGCGACGCTGTTTCCTTGGAAATAATAACCGGCTCTGCCGAAACGCGCAAATTTGGCGGTAAATGGGGCAAAGATAAGATTTCAGATTCTTTGACGCACATCATTCACACGCTAACGCTGTTTATGACACCGGGAAGCGCCGAAGCGCTGCAGCAGGCGTTTGCCGACACAGCAACGAAAAACGCCGCATGGCTGCGCGAAATTACCAAAATTTCACCGAAAGAATCGGCGCTGTCTTCATCTATTGGCTACGATTTATATGAAGTTATCTATTCATTAGGATTGGAAACCATGAAAGACGCTTTATGCGCCGAACTGCAGCGCATTATCCGCCGCCGGCTGAATGAGCGGATAAAAGAGAAACAGGCCGTTGAAGAAATGACTGCCCTGCTGTTTGGATATATTACAACATTAGAAAACAGCAACACACAATCAATCTATAGCGATAGGTGGCGCTCCGTTATGAATTGGCTGATCGCGGCGCGGTTCTTTGCAAAGGGAGGCGTTGCATAAATGGAAACTACAGAAAACAAAAAAGTATGGGTATTTATCGAGCCATCAGATGTAACGCTGTTCCGCGACGCGCGCCCGTTTGACGCCGGAGCCTCTTATATGGCGCGCGGAATGTTTCCGCCCCTTCCTGAAACATTGCAGGGCGCTGTATGGACCTATAAATTAGAGACGCGAAACACAAACTGGCAAGAATACCGCTCGCATGCCGGAGAACATCGCAACCTTGAAGAAGCCGCTTCCGGCGCGCCGGCGCGCTATGAAATTCAGGGGCCGTTTCCCGCTGAACGCCATAATGGGGAATATACACGGCTATACCCTGTTCCGCTGGATTTGATGCAGTACGAAGGCACAAACAAACTTGTTCAATTAACGCCGCAACCCTATGATTTTATTGCCGACACAGCAAATTTGCCGAAGCAATTTCTTGCCGCGCCGCCGCAACATGAATCTCAAAGCAATACCTCAAAGATGAAAGAGGCGAAAGGCTGGCTGAACGAAGCCGAGTTTGCAAAATATATACATGGCGAAACACCCGGCCAAATAATTTCTGATGAGGAATTATTTTTACGCGAAGAACGGACCGGCATAAAATTAGGAGACGCCCGCGTCTCGGAAAAAAGCTTTTACTATAAAACCCGTTCGGTGCGTATGCAAGCAAATAAAGGCCTGCTTTTTTCAATTAGCGAGTGGCAAGAGCCGGATTCGGGAATGCTTTTTCTGGGCGGCGAAACACGTACTGCGCAATTTACTGCGCACGCAAAATATGTTGAGCCACAACCCCAAATTGGAAAAAACGGCAGATTAAAAATTGAGATCGG
>JAKAOI010000223.1 GCA_021812265.1 Chloroflexota bacterium
CGCGCAATTGCAAATTTTTGAGCCGCCGCGCTTTTTCGAGGCTTTTTTGCGTGGCAGAGATTTTATGGAGGCGCCAGATATTACTGCGCGTATCTGTGGAATTTGCCCGATTGCATACCAGATGAGCGCGACACATGCGATGGAAAATGCGCTGGGTGTACAAGTAGATGACTCAATTCGCGCTTTGCGTCGGTTGTTATATTGCGGTGAGTGGATTGAAAGCCATGCTTTGCATATATTTATGCTGCATGCGCCGGACTTTCTTGGGTATAAAGATGTTATTGGCATGGCGGCAGATTATCCCGAACAGGTGAAGCAGGGGCTGGAAATTAAGAAAGCGGGAAACTCATTGGCGGCGTTTTTAGGAGGCCGTGAAATTCATCCCGTTAATGTGCGTGTTGGGGGATTTTATCATGCGCCGCGCAAGCGTGATTTTGCTGCGCTGGCAGAGCAGCTGAAACGTTCGCGCGATTTAGCGGTTGGCGCCGCGCAATGGCTTGGCCAGCTGAATTTTCCCGATTTTCATCGGCAATATGAATTTGTCGCTTTGCGGCACGAGTTTGAATATCCGATGAATGAGGGTAAAATTATCTCCAGTAAAGGGATTGCAATTTCTGCCGCAGAATACGAGAAGCATTTTCAAGAAGAACAGGTTTCCTATAGCCATGCGCTCCAAGCGACACACAAAGGATACGGCGCTTATTTGGTAGGTCCGCTGGCGCGCTACAACCTGAATTTTGATCGGCTTTCTCCAATCGCGCAGGACGCCGCGCGCGCGGCAGGGTTATCTGAAGTGTGTGATAATCCATTTCAAAGCATTTTGGCGCGAAGTGTAGAAACAGTTTATGCGCTGGATGAAGCTATTCGAATTATTGACGCATATGAGGAGCCGGAAGCGCCGTATCTATCTATTGCGCCGCACGCCGGGACCGGTTATGCTTGCACTGAAGCGCCGCGCGGCATTTTATATCATACATATCAACTCGATGAAAACGGCGCAATTCTCGACGCTAAAATTATGCCGCCGACTTCGCAGAATCAGAAAATTATAGAAGAAGATTTGCGCGCATATGTAGAGCAATATATTCAAGAAGATGATGAAACGCTTACCCGCCACTGCGAACAATCAATTCGTAATTATGACCCCTGTATTTCCTGCGCAACACATTTTTTACATGTGACAACGCAAAGGAACAGCAGCGTATGATTACGTTTATTGGAATAGGCGCTATGTTTCGAGGTGACGATGCGGCTGGATTGGCGGTTTGTCGTAACATAAGCGCTTGTAATTTGCCGGGCGTGCGCTGTGTGGAACAAAGCGGTGACGGCGCTTTGTTGCTGGATATTTGGCGCGGCGCAGAAACAGTAATTGTGTGCGACGCCGTTATGTCTGCCGGCCCTGCGGGCGCATGGTATGAATTTGACGCACTGACGGATACGCTGCCGGAACAATTTTTTTCATATTCCACGCATCAGTTTGGGCTTGCAGAAGCGGTAAAGCTAGCTAAAAATCTTGATTTACTGCCGAAACGTCTGTTGATTACAGGAATTGTCGGAAAATCATTTGCTCTCGGCGCGCCGCTTTCCGCTGAAGTGGCGATGGCTGTGGAAACTGCCGCTGCCAGAATTAAAGAAATGATAATGGCGCTTTCTGTGGAATCGGCTGCCGTTGCCGCAGAATATATGAAATAAGGATACTTTGCTCATGCACGAAGTTTCGATGATAAAAAAGATTTTGGAGCTTACTTTGCGGCAAATAGAGGAACATCACGCAGAATCTGCGTCTGTTATTCGTATTTCCATGGCAGTTTCTGATCACCTGAATGACAGCGGCGCGCAAAGTTTATTTAGTTCATTGGCAGCGCATACTGCAGCGAAACACGCACAGCTTGCCATACACTGGAATCCGGCAGTATATCGATGTGTTGCCTGCGGGGAACAAATTTCTTCTTTAGCTTTTGTTCCATATATGGATTGCCCAGTATGCGGGAAGATGGCTATGCCGGGACCACAGACGCATGAATGGTCGCTGGATGAAATTGTTTTAGAAGGAGGCGCAGAATAAGCAGATGTGCAGCGGAACACCGGGTAAAGTGCTGCAGGTTATGCTTCCTGAAGCGCTGGTAGAAACACACGATGGCGCAATAACTGTTCAGGCGCTGGCGCAGGATGCTGTTTGCGCAGGAGATTTTGTGCTGATTTACTCCGGTATGATTGTGCGGATTATTTCCGAACAAGACGCGCAGGAAATACAGCAATCGCAGGATGAAATGCGTTTGCTGCAACAAGAATATTTGAATACTCTGCAAATCGCCGGTGATATGGCTGAACAGGAATAACAAGCGCGTCGGTATAGGTATTGTCAAATGAAAGTGAAGGATAGAATACAATGCAAACTATGACAAAAACACAAACGAATGCTGTTCGCGGATATTCGTTTGCGATGATAAACGCTGTTATCAGTGGATTTGCGATTTTTATAAATACATATGCGGTAAAAATTTTTGCAAATACAACGGTATATACTACGTTGAAAAACGCTGTGGCAGGAATTATTTTAGCCATTCCGATTCTGGTGATTGCCAAGTATCGCCGCGAATTAAAGCAATTGACACGTCGGCAGTATGCGTTGCTTGCGCTGTTAGCGCTGATTGGCGGCAGCGCGCCGTATGCTCTGACATTTCGCGGATATCAGCTGCTTAGTTCTGCAATGATGAATACAATCTTAAGCCGAACGCAGTTTATTTTTGTGGCCTTTTTTGCGGTGTTTTTACTGAAAGAGCGAATTACTCCGATATTAAGCTTTGCTTTTCTCCTTTTGCTGGCCGGTGTGCTGTGGGGTTTAAACTTAGATACGTTGGTTTGGAATCAAGGGGCAGTGTATATTATTGCAGCAACAGTGTTATTTGCGCTTACCTCGGTGTTTATGAAATATTTGCTAAGCTCCGTTTCTCCCGTGGCGCTTATGGCCGCAAAAATGACATTTGGTTCGGTGTTCTTAGTGGTGTATATTTTTATCAGCGGACAAGCGGCAATAATTACCAAATTGACGGCAGCGCAATGGGAAATCACTGCTGTGACTGGGGTTATCTTAATGTTTTTTACTCTTACTTCGGTGTATGCGTTACAATATTTGCCGGCCGCTGAGGCAACCGCAATTTCGGCGGCGTCTCCGCTGGTAACGGCGCTGCTGGTAATGGGGACGAGCGGGCTGTTTACTGCTCCGGCATGGCGGCTTTGGCCTGGGTATGCGCTGATTGCTGCGGCAGTGACGTTATTTATTTGGTCTGGTTTCCATCGGCAAAATATACAAAATCAGAAAGCAGCAACTGTGTCATGACATCTGAAATGCTATCTGCAGTTTCTGGGTTGGCTCTTTTTGGCCGATACGCTTTTCCGCCGAATCGTTTAGGCTACTGTGGATCAGCGCAATATCAAGAACTGTTTGAATATGTTGCGGAACAGAAATCTGATAAAGGTTTATTGGCGCTGACACAGAAATTTGAGGCAGCTTTTCCATATTTGCTGTTGATTGCGCAGGCAAATGGCATTAGCAATCCATTTGATCCGCGTGTTGTTGAAGCATATTGGATTGGCAATACATTTTTGGAAAAGGTTTCGGAGCCGTTGTTGTATGAATCATTGAAAGAGCGGTTTCGCGCAAGGATGCCGGCGCGGATGTTTCAATATCTCATTGGAAAAATAGAGATGGGGGCAAAACCGCATCATAATTTTCATGTGTTTGATGTATATACCAAAGCCGGCCCGTTGCGCGGCGATCATACTGATATATCCCTGCAGCAAATGGATTCTTGCCGAATTAGCTGGGGAAAATTACTTGAGGTTAACGGCTCGTCGCTAGTGGTTGAACGCGAGCCGCTGATTCTTGTTCAGGGAAAACTGGCTCTCGGGCCTGCTGAGAAAAAGATTGTTACTTGGCAAATTGATGGCCGCGGGTTTGTTCAGGACGCGCATTTAGGAGACATAGTTGCAATTCACTGGGATTGGGCCAGCGATATACTGAGCCATGCGTCTTTGCGATGGCTGCAATATGAAACCCATATGTGTTTGGCTTTGGCAAATAAAACTATATGACAAAGTTTGTGTTTAAGGAAACTGCGGCCCAATGTACGGAAAATATTGCGGACCTGTTGTTACTTTTGTTAATTTAGTAACAGTATTACTGTTACCGTTCGTTACCCATACATTACCATAGGTGTCAATAAGTATCCCCGTGGGAGCATTTTGTACAGAAAAAATTCGCGCTATTTGTGTAACAGGGTTTAGCTCTGAAACTGTGTCGCTATTAAAACTGGCAATCCATATATTGCCGACGGAGTCAATAGAAATTGCGGCAGGCTCATTGCCGATTTGATATTTTTTGATGATGGCGCCATTTCCATTTAATTCAGTAATAGTGTTACCGGAGAAATCGGATACCCACACATTGCCTGAAGGATCAATTGCGATACCCATAGGATAATCTCCCGCCGGATATGAATTTAATTTAACGCCGTTGGAAGTTAATTTTGTAACAGTGTTGCTGCGCGCATTCGTTACCCAAATATTGCCGGAAGCGTCAATTGCAATGCCCATGGGATCTTGCCCTGCCTGAAAAGCTCCAATAATATTGCCACCAGGATCGATTTGGGTTATTGTGCTGTTGGTGTAATTTGTAACCCATATATATCCCGATGAGCTAATTACAATACCTAACGGATAATATTTTACCGGAAAAACAGTTATTAAATGGCCAGTCGGGTTAAACATTGAAACGCTATTATTATGTGGGTTT
>JAKAOI010000224.1 GCA_021812265.1 Chloroflexota bacterium
TCTTTTACTCGGCTCGATGGCCAGCGATTTATCGAAACACTCCAGCGCGGCTTCGTAGTTTTGCAAATAATACAAAGCCAGTCCCTTGCCGGATAACGCGGAAAAGTAATTTGGCGAGTAATGCAGCGCTTGGTCAAACGCCGCTATCGTTTCAATGTACTTCTGCTGCTCCAAGTAAACCAATCCCTTGCTGTACCATGCGTTTACTTTGCGCGGCTCCAGTTTCAGCGCCTGATCGTAGCAGCGAATAGCTTCTTCCATCTGCTTTAAATCGTGGTGCGCTATCCCTTTGTTGTACCATGCGTTGGGAAACTTTGGATCTATGTGTATTGATTTTGTGTAATCTTCAATTGCTTCCGGCAATCGATGAAGATCATATAAGCAAAGACCCTTGTTATACCAGCCGGAAGCGCTTTGCGGATCGAGCTGCAGCGCTTGCTCAAAATCGCTCAGCGCGCGATCATACTGTGTGGAATTGAGGTACGCCAATCCTCTGTTTTGCAGCGCAATAGCGTTATCGGGAGATTTTTCCAGCGCGGCGTTAAATAAAGCAATCGCTTCGGGGTAGTTTTGCTGATAATAGAATACCAGTCCCTTATAGGCCAGCGCCTGTGAGTCGGCAGGATTAATAGCGAGTGCGCGATCGAAACTGGCAATTGCTTCGGGGTAGCTGCCTTGGTAGAGCAGCGCCAGCCCCTTGTTATACCACGCCGACCAATAGCTGGGGTTAATCTGCACGGCGCGCGTATAGCAAGAATCCGCTTCGGCGTACTGCCTGAGTTTGTAGTAAATTAAGCCTTTGTTATACCAGCCGATTGCATAATCTTCTTGTATTGCCAACGCTTTATTAAAACATTCCATCGCTTCATCGAACTGATCTAAGTTGTCCAGCGCCAACCCCTTATTATTCCACGCCGACGCATTTGCAGGTTCGATATCCAGCGATTGACTGAAGGACAGCGCCGCGTCACTGTACCGTTTTAAATAAAACAGCGCCAGCCCTTTGTTGTACCACGCGGAAGAGTCTTTAATATCCAACGTCAGGGCAGTGTCGTAGCTTGTAACGGCGTTTGTGTAATCGCCTTGTTCGTATTGCGCCAGTCCTTTATTGTACCAAGCTGTTTCATATCGCGGATCGATTTTCAGCGATTCATTGTAGCATGTTAACGCTTCATCCAGCCGTTTTAAGTTGTACAGCGCTAAGCCTTTGTTATTCCATGCAGCCTGGTAGTGCGGATCAATCTGTAACACGTGATCATAGATGGTTAAAGCCTGTTCGTATTTTTGCATTAAATTTAACGTGTAGCCCACATGGAACCAGCCCAGCAGATCTTGCGGCTTTAATTCCGCCGCTTTTTGGAAATGATCGAGAGCTTCCAGATAGCTGCCTTGTTCGCGCAAAGAAACGCCCCGCACAATTAATTCATCAAACGAAAGAGTATTTATGCTAATCGGAGCCGGCGCGGCCGCCGCGGTTTGTGATTGCAGCGAAAGCGCTTGCAGCGTTTTGTGGATAATTTCATCCGGTGAAAAAGGGTTAAAGCCCGGCGCTTCAATGCGTTTCATCGCCTCTAAAAACAGCCATCGGTCAAACATATCCTCTGAAAGCGTCTGTACGGTAATGGGGAGCATAACGCGCTCCGGCTTGCGACGCATCAAATTATACGCCCAAGTGGCCTCATCGCGCACCCACTGCGATTGCAGCGCCGCAGGGGAAAGAATGACAATAAAAATAGGACGGGCGCTGAGTTCGGTTTGAATAACATCCATCAAGTGCCCGGTGTTCATGTTTTGTTCATCGTACCAAACATCTGCGCCGGAATCTCGCAAGGCGTTAACTAATAATTCGCAGATTGCCTGATCTGCGTGGCTGTGACTTACAAAAATTTTTAATTCCGCCATACTTGCGCAAGCCTGCCTTTTCGGTAAGTTTTTTCTGAAATTGCCAAAGCTGAGCGTTCAGAGCCGATTTACTTTGTTTGTGGGTTATGCGCTGACAAAAATTGTTCATAACACGCCAAACGCATGGTTAGTGGCGCCTTCTCGAGAAATTATACAATATTTATTGATATGATATATATATATACGCCCAAGGCTTTTGCCGCAGCAATTGGGGATGTGAGCCGGATAATTGCGTTCTGTTGCGGAATAAAAAAAAGAAGCCGTTGGGTAAACGACTTCTGCTTTTGGGTGCTGAGGGCCAGAATCGAACTGGCGACACTAGCATTTTCAGTGCTATGCTCTACCGACTGAGCTACCTCAGCGCACGTTTCCATCATATCATGTAAAAAAACAGATGTCAAGTTTGGCGCCATTTCTGCAATCAGTGATGCTGTGGCAGACGGTTGGCGGTTCCGTTTGCGAAATGACAAAAAAGAATGATATACTGGGTAGTACAATCAGCTCAGATTGCGTGCAAACGTTTCTGACAATCATTCCTGCGGTGTGTGGAAGCATCTTCACGCCGCGAACCCAAAGGAAAAGCAGTATATACATGGCAAAAGACTACGAAGTAGGTGTTATCATCAATCCATCATTGGATGATGAGCAAATTCAAGCCGTGGTTCAGCGGCTGACCAAAACGATAACAGACCAAGGCGGGGTAATCACCAAGGTAAATACTTGGGGCAAGCGTCGCTTGGCGTATCCGATTAAGCGAAATATCGATGGATACTACCTGTTTATGGATTTTCAAACCGATTCAGATAAAATCGCTGAAATTGAACGCTATATCCATGTTCAGGAAGCTATTTTGCGTCATATCATTTTGTTCCATGACACAAAAGTCGTCGCTTATCGGCAAAAACGGGAAGAAGACGCCAAAGCGCGCGATCTGGCCCAAGCAAACGCCGCGCGTGAAGCCGCCGCAGCAGCTGCCGCTGCCGCCGTTGCAGCAGCAAACGCTACGCCAGAGCCTGTTCAGGAAACCGCAGAAGCAGAAACAGAAGTCGAACCCGCTGCGGTAGATTCTGCAACTGAATAAGCAGGAACGCCGCAGATAATTAGAATAGGATTGGGAGAATAACGCATGAACAAAATTTTACTTTCAGGTTATGTTGGCAAGGATCCGGAATTAACATATACTCCCAGCGGCAGCGCCGTCGCAAAGTTTTCTTTGGGGGTAAGCCGCCGCTGGAAAGATAAAAATTCTGGGGAAATGGTAAAGGAAACAACCTGGTTTAATATCATTGCATGGGAACGTTTAGCGGAAACATGCAGTAATTACGTTCATAAAGGCTCACACATTTTTGTGGAAGGCCGCATGACCATGCGTGAGTATACCGATAAAGAAAATATTCAGCGGCGTGTTCACGAAGTTGTTATAAACGATATGGAACTGCTTTCTTCCCGCAGCGACAGCGAACACGCTGCGCCGCAAGGTGAAGTTTCAGCCCCCGCCGGAGAGCTTCATGATAATGATGACTTCCCATTCTAACGGAATGGCTCGGCGGTAATTTCGTTTTTGTGCGCCGGCGCGCCCGGTATCCGCGTATTTTTGTACGTGTTTCTTGGCGCTCCGATATGTTTTTTTTGCGCCACCCGATGTCTTTTCGTCCGCTGGCGCATTCCCGCTTCCTTATGTGAAGCGGCGCATTCTATCCGTGCCGTTTTTCGGCAATCCCATACGGAGGTTTTTCAAGTTTTTTATGAGTTCACCACAAGCAAATGCGTCATCTCCTTCACCAAGACCCAAGCGTGATTATCGTTCCCGCAGAAAAGTCTGCATCTTTTGTGTGGAGCATGTACGTGAAATAGACTTTAAGGAGTCTGCCAGGCTTCGCCGCTTCCTTTCCGACCGCGGCAAGATCGATCCTCGCCGCAAAACAGGCGCCTGCGCCAAGCATCAACGCGCGTTGGCTGTTGCGCTGAAACGCGCTCGCTTTATGGCGTTGCTGCCGTATACTGCGGAACATGTCCGCCGCTTTGAGCCAAGCAGATAGACAATAGGTTCTGTTGTATGTTATACCGGCGGGTGACTTTTATATCATGATTTGCTTGCTTTTCCTTCCGAAAAGCTTCAAAGTAGTCTACCCGCCCGTTTTCTTATCCTGCGTTTTCAAAATTCCCTTGTCTATGTATAATGATGGTATAGACCTGAATATGAAATAAGGAATAAAAGGAATACGGGGAGTTTGGGGACACCCCAAACCCTGTCAGGAGGCCCGCCGCCTCCTGCGCCTCTGCTCTATTCTTTGCTTACACTCAGGTCTCTAGTATAGCGCCAAGAAGAAATGCAGACAACCGTGGATATATTTGTCCATGCTAAAAGATATTATATATGTAACAGCAGTTGCTATACTATTATAAATTATCGCGTCTTCACCTGATTTTAAGTTGTTTGAGGTATTCTATTGTGGGTAAGAGCACAGACATCCAATCTTCTAAAAAGAAAATTTCCCGTTATCAGCAAAGATTAAGTAATGAAGAAAGATCCCAGAAGGCAAATTTTGAAGGAAAACGGGTGAATAAACCCATACTTCTGGGGTATGGCAAAGGACTTTCCGCCTCGGCCCGGTTTCGCGCGCAACGAAAGTTGTATTTTTCTTTTATCGGTGTCGTTGCGGCGATTATTATCGGTGTGTTTGCGTTTGGGCTTATTAATAATTTGGTTATTCTCCCCAATTCACCTATTGTTTCCGTAAACGGGACGAATATTTCACAAAAAACATATTATAAAATGGTGGCCTATTTAGCGCAACAAAACTGGAACCAAGTGGAATCTTTAACCAATCAAGTAAATAGCCTGAGCGCGAGATCG
>JAKAOI010000225.1 GCA_021812265.1 Chloroflexota bacterium
GCTAATGTTACGTTGCGCAAATTATTTGAAACATATGGCAATATTCGCCCTGTGCGCGAAATGCCCGGCGTTGTGACTCCTTATACAGGCAGAAATATCGACTTGGTAGTCGTCCGCGAAAATGTTTAAGATTTATATGCCGGCATCGAGCATATGCAAACCCCAGGTGTTGCGCAGGCGTTAAAACTTATTTCCCGAAAAGGCTGCGAAAAAATTGTGCGCTTGGGTTTTGAGCTGGCTGTTGCAGAAGGCCGCACAAAAGTTCATTGCGCCACCAAATCCAATATTCTGAAATTTACCGAAGGCATGTTGAAGCGCACTTTTGAAGATATTGCGCCGGAATATCCCAATATTGAAGCGCAACATATCATTATCGACAATACCTGCCATCAAATGGTGCGAAAACCCGAACAGTTCCAAGTTATCATTACTTCAAATATGAATGGCGATATCTTGAGCGATCTTACTTCGGGTCTTATCGGCGGCTTGGGATTTGCTCCATCAGCCAATATTGGCAGTGAAGTAGCCATTTTCGAGGCCGTTCATGGGTCTGCGCCAAAATACGCTGGGAAAAACACCATCAACCCAACCGCGTTGATTCTTTCTGCGGTACAGATGCTGCGCCACTTGGGTGAGTTTAAGGCAGCAGAAGATATCGAAAACGCCATATTTTATACTCTTGAACAAGGGATTCGCACTCGAGATGTTTCGGGTGATGAAGGCGCTGTTTCTACAACAGAGTATACCGATATTGTTATCGGCAATCTTGGCAAACGTTCGGAAAAATGGCAAGCCCGTAAATATGCTCCGATTAAGATTCACGAATTTTCTAAAGACCCGATTACGGTGCGACCGCAAAGCCGCAGTGTTGCCGGGATCGATGTTTTTGTAGAATCCGGACAAACACCATATGAAGTCGGTGAAACACTGAAAGAACTTACTGCAGACGCACCGGTTTACTTAAAAATGATTTCCAACCGCGGCACCAAGGTGTATACTCAAACCGGCGCAATCACCGATAATATCGATCAGTGGCGCTGCCGCTTTATGTTGCGCGACAGCAATGCTTCACTTACCAACGAGCAGGTTGTTGCTCTGTTGCAGCTTGTTTCGCAGAAATATAATTTTATGCAAATTGAAAAACTGCAAATTTTCGACGGAAAAGAAGGCTTTACCAAGGCGCAAGGCGAAGATTAACCTAATGGCGTTTTGTCTTTTGGGAATAAATCGCACAGTGAAAACTGTGGGCTTTGTCCGAATTTCTTTGTCGGCGCATGCCTGCCCCGTTCTGAGATACAATAATTTCAGATCCTGATACGAACGGAAACGAAATAATTGTATGTTCATGCAGCGTATCTCTTTGTTAGATTTTCGCAACTATTCTGATATCAGCCTGGACCTTGGTCCGGGCTGCTTTGTTTTAGCGGGTGATAACGCGCAGGGAAAATCAAATTTCTGCGAGGCTGCCGCTATGCTTAGTTCTATGCGCTCTTTTCGCGCGTCATCCGAACGTGAGCTGATACGCTGGGGCAGCGCCGGCGGGTTTGCCAAGGTTCAGGCTTCGTTTCAGCGCGCGCAAGATACGTGCGGCGTTTCCGTTGTTATCAGCGAAACGAAACCGGCAGTCTTGCCGCCAGCCGCCGCGCGTCCTGATGAATATATTTCCGTTGGTTCGGCGCGCAAAAAAGTATGGCTGAACGACGCCCCTAAACGCGCGCTGGATTGTGTGGGCGCCGTAAAAGTTATTTTATTTGAGCCGGCCGATTTGGATATTGTATCCGGCGCGCCGTCGGTTCGCCGCCATTTTTTAGATGTAACGCTTTGTTTGCAGAGCCGCAAGTATTGCAAAAATCTCAGTCAATATCAACGTATTCTTACTCAGCGGGCTGCTTTGCTGAAACGCATTCGCGAGGGTATGGATTCTGCCGGTTCGCTGCATTTTTGGGACGAGCAATTGGCGCAACACGCTTGCGCGATTACTGCGGAACGCGCGGCGTTTATTGCGCGCTGCCTGCCCTATGCGGATGAATTTGGCCGGCAAATGGGTATTGTGGCGCTGAAACCGGAGTACGCGCCTTCTTTTTTTGCGGAAGATGCGGCAAGCGGCAGCCAGTTGTTTTTAGAACAATTAGCGCGTCTGCGAAAATCAGAAATTGCCCAAGGCGTAAATTTATTAGGGCCGCATCGTGATGATATGATATTTTTGAGTGAAACTATTCCCCTTGGAGTTTATGGCTCACGAGGGCAGCAGCGTATTGCCGCGCTGGCGTTGAAATTGGCCGAATTGCGTGTAATGGAAGATATTGATGGTGACAGGCCGATTTTGGCGCTGGATGATGTGCTGAGTGAGTTAGACGCTACCCGGCGCGGCGCGTTGCTAAACCATGTGAAGAATTATACCCAAGTGTTTTTAGCGACAGCCGAGCCGGAGGCGCTGCCTGATGATTTTATGAAATCAGCTGTCCGGCTGCGGGTGACCCAAGGAACTATTCGGCAATGGTGACGCGGGCGCGCGCTCTTCCGGTGGCTTAATAGCTTTGAAGAACAGATAAAATACGACAGCGTTCAACAATTGAAAGATCGCGCCAAGTTCAAACGGCAGTTCCAGCGCGCCGGTTTCAAACAGCGCTCCTGCAAAAACAGGCGCTATGGCCGATGCTCCCTGCATTGGCAGGTTAGACAGCGCAGACGCCGCGCCGCGATCTTCCGAAGGAATGACGGACATCACAAATGACTGTCGCAACGGTAAGCCAACTCGTTGTACGAGCATACGAATGAGGTAAATGACACCGGCAATAATAAAGTTTGGCGCATATACCATGGGAACCAGCAACACAGATTGCAGCACACGGGTAAATAAGATGGCGTTTGTTAGCCCGAATTTCCGAGCAATGGGTCCGGCGCTGAGGTTAGACACCATAGCCGCAATATTCACTACTGCAAACAGCGCCCCAATTGCTCCCGGTCCAACCCCATAGCGAACATAAAACCAATAGGTGATAAATGGTCCAAAAAAGCCTACCGCCAACCCATTTAAAGCGTTTGTTACCCAAAGTTTTAGAATCATGTTCCAAGATTCACGCCGCAGCATTAAGAAATTGTGGCTGGCCGCGGTTATATTTGGTTCAACAGTTTTTTTTCTGCCGGCCGGCGGCTGCGGAGTGATGAATAGAGCTAATAACCCGGCAATGAAGGCGAAAATGCCTGCCCATAAAAAGGTTATACGATATGCTTCATACGTTGATATGGTGATATGCGCTATGCGCAAAACATGCGGCAGTGTATCCGGAAATGACGCGATGATTCCGCCGCCGATTAAAGAACCCAGCGATGAGGCAAAGGCAATTCTGCCAAACAGATCTGTTCGGCGCTGCGGCGAAACCGTTTCTGTAAGGTAGGCCTGCTCTACCGACTGATATGGTCCAATGGCTCCGGCGCCTGCTCCGGCTCCTCGACCGAAAGAGCCGAAGGCTGCGCATGCAAAAATTATGGGCACAGATTTGGTAAAGATGAAGATAAAAGCTGCAACTACGGCAAACATGGGAATAATAATGATAAATGGCTTACGCCCGATTCTATCGGACCAAACGCCGGCGACGCTGGAAATTATCGCAGAGGTAATGGCGACTGCGGCAAATAAAATGCCGATTTTTGCCGCGCTGAATCCGATAATTGCCAAATAAATCGGTGTAATTACACCGGCGGCCGCTCGCGCGGCGCTCATAGAAACTCGCGCCCATATCAGCAATTGCGCGTCGCGGCTTAGCCATTGCGGCCAAAGCGCTGCTGCGCCGGCCTGCACAAAATTTTTATGGCTGCGTGGTTCAGGATCTGCAATATCCTTGCCGCCGGTATTTTGTGTGTTAGTGTGTGATGATGATGATACTTTTTTCATGATTAAACTATATCACAAATACCGGCCGCGCACATCATATTCCGGAGTTGCGCTGCGGCGAAATTGTGCGGCACTTCTGTTGCGCCGCGGAAATTTTCAATGAAATTTCTGCTGATTTGCCAGTTTTATACATATATCAGGACTTTCGCTGCAACATGGAACATCGGGGATGTACAAGGATCTTCGCCCCTTGTATGGGGTTCTGGGGTGTCACTCAGACCTCCCTTTGTTGCAGATACGAGAACCATGCGCTTCTCTTTCAAGCGAAAGTCCTAATATATTCATGTATGATAAGAGGCATTTTTGTATTACTCAGACAAAAATTTTCACATATTTTTCAAACAGGCAACGTTATTGGCGGCGGATGTAAATAAAAAATCACAAATATTTTTTTGCTATTATTGTATGGTTTTCCCTATAATAAGTAACGATTATAAAAATTTGCGCATTATCCGTACATATGCCAACGGCGTTTGCAAACAAACTGCTAAGTTTTTTGTCAGCGTTTGTGTATGTAGGGAAGTTTTATTTGCGTTTACATGGAGATTTAGCACAATGTCTGCTCATACACAAGTAGCCGTAGGAGATTCCGCGCCGGATTTCACGCTGCCCGACGCGCAAGGAAAAAATGTAACCTTAAGCAATTTTCAAGGAAAATCATCTATCGTACTGTATTTTTATCCCAAAGATAATACACCCGGCTGCACCACCGAAGCGTGCGCGTTTCGTGATAATTATGAAGTGTTTCAAACAGAAGGCGCTGAAGTAATTGGGGTTAGCTCCGATTCTGAGTCGTCACATCAGGAATTTGCCGGTAAGCAGCGGCTGCCATTTATTCTTTTGAGTGATAAAAATGGGA
>JAKAOI010000226.1 GCA_021812265.1 Chloroflexota bacterium
CTCTCCCTCTACATTGATGTCGGCGTTTAACAAAATTCAAGATCCAAAGTTTATTTCCGTAACCATTTCCGATAAACGCGAAGTATACCCTGCTTTGCAGAAATTTTTCCATGCCCGCGGCGTCGCTACACCCAACCCAATAGCTTAAAACGAGAAAAAGAGGACTCGCAGTATGTACGAAAATGAGTTAAAACAATTAGAAGCGAATATCGGGAAAGCTTGGGATCTTGCAGTAAAAATGGGATTAGACCCCTATCCGGTAAATTTCGAAGTGGTGCCGGCGGCGATTATGTATGAGTTTGGAGCATATGGACTGCCCGGCAGGTTCAGCCATTGGACGCGAGGAAAAGCGTATCACCGCATGAAAATGTCTTATGATTTTGGGTTAAGCAAAATTTATGAACTGGTGATAAACACGAATCCTTCTTATGCGTTTCTGCTGGAAAACAATACGGTTCTGGAAAATTCATTTGTTGCGGCGCATGTTTTCGGCCACACAGATTTTTTTAAACATAACCTTTACTTTGAACACACCAACAGAACCATGGTTGATAAGGTTGGCGCAAACGCCGACCGTATCCGCCAATATGAATTTGACCATGGCTTAAGTGAAGTAGAACGCTTTTTAGACGCAGTTTTATCTATTGAAGAGCATGTAGATTATAATTTTCGGATTAAATCACAGCCAAATGAGGAAACCCCGTCTGCGGAGCCAAGCACACCCTATGACGACATTTGGAATTTAGATAAAAAATCCAAAAACGCAAAAACAAATAAGGAAAAACCGGCCGCACGGCGAAAATTCCCCAAAGATCCGGTGAAAGATATTTTATTGTTTCTTGCAGAGCATGCGCCGGCGCTGGAGCCATGGCAGCGAGATATTATTATGATTGTGCGCGAAGAAATGCTCTATTTTATACCGCAAATGCAAACAAAAATTATGAATGAGGGATGGGCCAGCATTGCGCATTCACGCATTATGCGCGAAATGGATTTGGATAATTCAGACTTTATGCGCTTTGCCGCGCTGCATACAGGGGTTTTAGCGCCAAGCCGAAGCAACTTAAATCCCTATTATTTAGGCTATACCATTTGGCAAGATATTGAAAAACGCTGGGATACTCCATCTGAAGAAGAAACAGCGCGTGGCGCTGTGCCCGGCAAAGGCAAAGAAAAAATGCTGGATGTGCGTGAAACAGAAAACGATGTGTCTTTTTTACGCAACTACTTAACCAAAGACTTGGTCAAAGAGCTAGACTTGTATTTATATCGCAAAGAAGGCGATGAATGGGTTATTGTTGAAAAAGATTGGCGCAAGGTGCGGGATGGCATAGTGGCGAGTATGACAAATTTCGGCTTCCCATATTTGATGATTGAAGACGCCGATTATCGGAAAAACTCCGAACTATATATGAAACATTATTTTGAAGGCCAAGAAATGGATTTAAACTACGCCGGTAAAACCCTGCAATATGTATATCAAATTTGGGGCCGGCCTACACATTTGGAAACAATAGCCGATGGCAAACGCACGCTGGTGTCTTTTGACGGAGAAAAAATAAGCCAAAGAGTCTTAGACTCATAATTCCTAGTCAATCAACAAGATTCTGGCTCAAGCCAACGCAATCCCTTGCATCCGCACAGTCTACAGACTGGCGGCTTTACGAGATGTTCTGTAAAGGAGCAATTGCCCCTTTCAGCGTCCTTGCTTTGTGAATCAAGCGACTGCCGAACACTGTTTAAAGAAAAGGACAAGAATCTTTAGGAGCCTTAATATATCTTTGGTTTGCTGCCGGAATCAGTTCCTTGGCCCCCCAGCAGCAAGCCAATGCGCAACATATTCATTAACTGTGTTTCGCGGTCCATTCAATAGCAAGCGCGCCCCAAGTAAGGCCGCCGCCAAACGCAACAACTGCAATTTTATTTCCTTGCCGCACTCTTCCGGACGCAATTGCTTCACACAGCGCAATCGGAATAGATGCGGCTGAAGTGTTGCCGTATTTTTCCACATTTACAAAGACTTTTTCCGGCGGTAACTCCAATCGGCGCGACGCAGCGTCGATAATACGCAAATTTGCTTGATGCGGAATAAATAAATCAATATCATGTGGGGTAAGCTCGGCTTTTTGCAGCGCCTCTTCTACCGCAACTCCCATTTTGCGCGTGGCAAATTTAAACACTTCGCTGCCATTCATATGGATAAAAGTTTCAGATTTTCCCACATTTTCCGGTGTTATTGGGCAGCGTGAGCCGCCGGCAGGACGATATAACCGCTCCGGATCCGAACCATCCGAGCCAAATGTCCACCCCAACACACCGCCTTTCGTTTTGCTGGCAGAAAGCACAACTGCGCCGGCGCCGTCACCAAACAGCACACAAGTGGCGCGATCGGTAAAATCGGTAATTTTCGATAAGGTTTCTACGCCTATTATAAGGATATGTTTCATTGCGCCGGTTTTAAGAAACTGGCTGGCGGTAATAACACCGTAAATCCAGCCTGTGCAGGCAGCTTGGATATCAAACGCGGGACACGCTGCTCCAATCTGATTTTGAATAAGGTTTGCCGTAGACGGAAACGAATAATCTCCGGTTACTGTGGCAACGATAATGAGATCAAGATCTTGCGGCGTAATTCCGGCTTTTTCTAAAGCCATTCTGCCTGCCTGCAAACCAAGGGTAGAAGGTGTTTCATCGGGTCCGGCAATATGGCGTTCTTTAATACCGGTGCGGGAAATGATCCATTCATCAGTAGTATCTACCATTTTTTCAAAATCTGCGTTCGTCAAAACTTTTTCAGGAACGGCCATGCCCCAGCCTGTAATAACACTATACATAAACAATAACTCCAAATGAATATTTCTTTGTGAAACATCAACAGCAAAACAGCGGCTGAATGGTGTTTCGCCAAAAGAATATGGCGCAGCAATCAGCATTCCCGAGCGTAACGGCGATGTAAACTTTCCTCCGGATGCGTCAACCGGCTATAATGAAACTATAACCATTGTACCATAGATATTTTTAATTGACCATATCAAAAGACAGTGAAACAAACCTGTTCGCCGGCGCCATACTTGCGTTATACAATATTAATATACTACTGATCGGACGTTGATACTTATGAAAAAAATTTTGCTGATTATTTTGCTGTTAACTATGGGCGGCGCATTAGCAATAGTATCGGTTTCTATGGCAATGGCGCAAAATTATTCAGCAATTTTGCCGGCGCCGCAAACCCGCGCCGCTGTTTCACCGAATCCGCAAACACACGTCACTGTTCCGCCGGTTCTCAAAACAAACACACCACTGCCGACAAATATACCGGCAAATCTGCAGGTAAATGGCTCGCATATTGTAAACAGCCAAGGAAAATCGGTATTTTTGAAGGGTGTAGATATTTCAGCGGAATATCTTTGCTCGCCAACGCGCATGTTTAGTTTGCAGCAGCTGCAAAACGCACAAACATGGAATATTAACGCTGTAAAATTAACCATTAATCCGCAGTTTTGGCTGGAAGGGCGTAATGCGCAAGGATGCAGCTCATCACAATATCAATCGGATATTGCCGCCGCAATTACACACGCCAGACACATGGGACTATATGTTATTGCCGCCGCCTATGAATGGAGCGGCTCTCCACAAGCCGGTTTAAAAATGGCGACTAAACTTACTCAACAATTTTGGCAGTCATTTGCTCCTTTGTATGCAGGTGATACCGGTGTATTATATGAAACATTCAATGAACCACAAAATATTACACCGGAGCAATGGCTGAATGGCGATACCGGCAAAGGATACGTTGGAGAACAGCAATTAGCAGACACTATCCGGCAAACAGGCGCAAATAACATTATACTCATCGATGGCCCTACATGGAGCGGTAAAATTGGTTTGCTGTTGCCGCAATACGCTTTAAAAGGCAGCAATATTGCCTATGCGGCGCATATTTGGTCAAACGGCAGCAACAGAAATCCGGCTAATTGGGCTGCTAATTGGGAAAACGCCGCCGCAAAATATCCAATTGTCATCACAGAATTTGGCGATAATTCCCCGCATTGTTCCTATACCTCTTGGCTGCAACAGGTAATGCCTGTTATTGCCCAAAATACCGACGGTATGTTTGCGTGGGCGTTTAACAGTGACGGCGCAATGTGCGGCAGACCCAATTTAATTAGTAAAAGCGGCGCGGTCAGCGCATATGGTCTGCCGATTTATCAATTTTTTAAGAATATGAGCGGCAATTAAAACATATAACGCGCCGTTCACTCAGAGCTATGCTCGTCCCATAAAATATCCAGCGCCTGCCGAATTATCGCAAATGTAAACCCGCGCCGCTGCAGCGCCGCGCCGGCCAGCACATTAAATGCTTTGCGATCGTCGCCGAAACGCCGCTTTGCTGTTCGCGCGGCAGAACTGCCGGCTTTTACAGCGCGATCTATTTCAGAGCCTTGCGTCGCCATATCATCAATTATTTCACGCGATACGCCTTTATTTGCAAGCTCAGCGCGCAGCATACGCGCGCTTCGCGGCCTAAACCGATCACGCTGATCTACCCAAAAAGCAGCAAACGCCTCATCATTCACATATCCCCCTGTGTCTAACTGACTCAGCGCAGTTTCCACTTCATCAACGGCAGGAGCTGGTTTGTTTTTGTGCGAACGCAGCAGCAAAGACTTTAATTCTTTGCGGCTCATTGGGCGGGCGGCCAGCTTGCGCAACGCAAGACGCTTCAGCGCAATAACAGATCGGA
>JAKAOI010000227.1 GCA_021812265.1 Chloroflexota bacterium
CGAAACATCGCCAATTACCGTTATTTTAATTGTCGGCGTAAACGGTGTGGGAAAAACCACAAGCATTGCCAAATTAACCTATTTACTAAAAAACAATGGCCATCGCTTGCTGCTGGCGGCCGGAGATACATTCCGCGCGGCGGCAATTGAACAGATAAAAACGTGGGGAGATCGGCTGAAAACCCCGGTTGTCAGCCATCAACACGGCAGTGATCCTGCCGCTGTGGTGTACGACGCAATGCAAGCAGCGCAAGCCCGCGGCGCCGATGTATTGATTGTAGACACTGCCGGAAGACTGCACACAAAATCCAACTTAATGGAAGAATTGAAAAAAATCAACCGCATCCTCTCTAAATACGATCCCGAGGCGCCGCACGAAGTATTGCTGGTGTTAGACGCAACAACAGGCCAAAACGCCATTTCACAGGCCAAAACCTTTGTACAAGATTCCGGCGTAAGCGGAGTGATTTTAACTAAACTGGATGGCACGGCGCGGGGTGGTATGGTTTTTTCCATCAGCGCAGAACTCGGCTTGCCGGTAAAATTTGTTGGAACCGGGGAGCGCGCGCAAGATCTTGCAGTGTTTGATCCGGATTCATTTATTGACGCGCTGTTTGAAGACTAAGCGCCAAGCGGAAAAAACGCCATTGGCGCGGTTTATGCTATTTACGGCGGGATGATTTCACCATAGAATGGACTTCCCCAACATGCAGACAGCAAATCAGAAACCATCCGTATTGGCGCATCCGGCGTTTACTCCGATTATGTTGGCGATGGCTTTCATCAGCGTAACTGCGGGAACACTGATGCTGATATCGTATCGGCAAACAGCCCAATCACAACCTGCCGCCAACACGACATCTGTTATTGAAGTGTATATTACCGGCGCCGTAAATAAACCCGGGGTATACAAACTAAACGCGCCGGCCAGGGTGATAGACGCGCTGCAAGCCGCCGGCGGATTTACCGCCAACGCCGATACCAGCGGACTGAATCTTGCCCAGCCGCTGAGCGATGGCGAACAGATAACCGCGCCGATTCTGGGACAGCAAAACCAAGCAATCAGCATGGCAACAACAGCGCCAAACACTGGTTTGGTAGTAAATATCAACACCGCCGACGAGAAAACGCTGCAAAAAGAGCTGCGGCTAACCAAAAAAGACGCAACGGAAATTATCAATTACCGAAATCTGCATGGCCCATATCACGCTATTTCCGATTTATTAAATATCCCCTTAAGCAAGCGCGTCTATGATCGAATCCAATCCATGATCACGGTGTCGTCATAGACGTGAAATCGGATCATCTGCAAAATTCCGAAAAAATATAGCAAATACACGCCATTTCATTTGGTTATTCAGCGATATAAAAATAAACACGCCAATATTTTGCATGTAGCAAAAGAAAAAAATTGGCGCATATGAGATAATAGAAAATAACGGGTCCGGTGTCGCTATACCGATGTAACAATACTATCACAGTTTTGGCCGATATATAACACCAGAAAAACCGGATATTTTCTAAACACATAGGCACATGCGCAACACCGGCGCAGCATAAATAATAAAAAATACGCCGGCAAATCGCAGAAAAGTAACACAGTGCAGTATTACGCGAAAGAGAGCTATAATGAAAATTCACGAATATCAGGCTAAGGAAATTCTCCGCCGCTTTGGTATACCCGTTCAGCCGGGGAAGGTAGCCGCAACGCCGGAAGAAGCGGAAGCCATTGCGCGCGAATTTAACGCGCCGGTGGTCATTAAAGCGCAAGTATATGTCGGAGGCCGCGGCAAAGCCGGTGGCATACAATTTGGCGATACCCCGGAACAAGCGCGCGACGCCGCAAAACGAGTTTTGGGTATGGATATAAAGGGACTAACTGTTAACAAAGTATTAGTCACCCCCAAACTGATAATCAAGGAAGAATATTATGTTGGGGTTATCATGGACCGAGCAACACAGGCGCCGGTTATTATGGTCAGCGCCGCCGGCGGCATCGACATTGAGGAAGTAGCCGCAACATCTCCCGAAAAAATTATTAAACGCCCCATGGATATGCGCTGGGGTCTGCTGCCGGAACAAGCCCGGCAAATGCTTGCAGACGCCGGAATGCCCTCGGTGGTTGTAGCAAAGGGCGGCGCAATTTTAACCGCGCTGGCAAAAGCGTTTTTAGCCGCAGACGCCAGTTTAGCGGAAATTAATCCACTCGCGTTGATGGAAGATGGCTCGGTGATGGCCGCAGACGCAAAAATTCTGATTGATGACAACGCTTTACCTCGCCAGCCAGAGTTCGCCACATGGGCCGAACCGGAAGAAGCCAATCCGCTGGAATTTGAAGCAAAAGCTGAAGGACTTACCTATGTAAAGCTCGATGGCGATGTCGGCATCATCGGGAACGGCGCCGGGCTGGTAATGACAACTTTAGATATGGTTGCGCGCAGCGGCGGCAAACCGGCAAACTTTTTGGATATCGGCGGCGGCGCTAAAGCAGAAGTTATGAAAAAAGCGCTGCTTTTTGTTGCGCGCGACCCGCAGGTAAAAGGAATATTGGTAAACATCTTTGGCGGCATTACACGCGGCGAAGAAGTTGCCAAAGGAATTATTATGGCGCAAGGCGAGCTGCCACCAGGAATGCCCATTGTGGCAAGGCTTTCGGGTACCGGCGAAGTTGAAGGCAGAGCGCTGCTGGCCAACGCCGGTTTGATGTGGGGCACAGATATGCGCGACGCCAGCCAGAAAATTGTTGCAGCCATTTCTAATCTTTAAGGGACACAAACAATGAGTATTTTATATCATTCTTCAACTAAAGTTCTTGTTACCGGTATGACCGGACGTGAAGGGCTTTTTCACACCAAAAACATGATTGCCGCGAACACAAACATTGTCGCCGGGGTTACTCCGGGCAAGGGCGGCCAAACCATTGAAGGCGTTCCCGTTTTCGACACAGTCCGAGAGGCTGTCGCTAAAACTGCCGCAAACGCCGCCGTTATCTTTGTTCCGCCACTGGGCGCGGCAGATTCAATTATGGAGTGCGCCGAAGCCGGTGTGCCTTTAGTAGTTTGCATTACTGAAGGCATTCCTGTCAACGATATGGCCCGCGCCGCGGCCTTCCTAAAAGAACACCCCACTACCCTCATCGGACCCAACTGCCCGGGGTTAGCTACTCCGGGACAAGGGAAAATGGGTATCATGCCCTATCATATCTTCAAAGAAGGCGATATCGGCTTTATTTCCCGCTCCGGCACACTGACCTATGAAGTCGTTGCCCTGCTGACCGCAGCAGGTCTGGGACAATCTACTTGTGTCGGTATCGGCGGAGACCCAATTATTGGAACGACATTTAAACCATGCTTGGAAATGTTTGAAAAAGATCCTCATACAGCGGCTGTAGTTATGTGCGGCGAAATCGGCGGCAGTGATGAAGAAGACGCTGCGGCGTATATCCCCACTATGACAAAGCCGGTTATTGCGTTTGTTTCGGGACGCACTGCGCCTCCGGGAAAACGCATGGGCCACGCCGGCGCCATCATTTCAGGAAATACCGGAACTGCGGCAGGAAAAGTTGCGGCGTTGCAGGCGGCTGGCGTTCCCGTCGCTGAAACCATTTTTGAAATTCCCGATATGGTAAAAAAAGCTTTAAACCGCTGAAATCCGTTGTAACCTTTTGTTTATATGATAATCGAAGAGCCGCGCTAAGAGTTTTTAGCGCGGTTTTTGTTTTTTAGCCGCTAACAGCGCCAAATCTCATTTTTCCCATGTTATGCAAAAATGAAGCCCGATAGCGTATAATGCATATATACTATTGTCTTGACTTCGTCTCATCACATGGAGCGCAAATACTAATGTCAACAGCCGTCATCTATGATGAAGCTTTTCTTCGGCACAAAACACCCGAAGGGCACCCCGAATCACCCGAACGGTTAAAAGCTGTTCTCCAATTTTTAAAAGCCCACTCGTTGCTGGATCACCCAAATGTTCAAGTTATACAACCCAGACCGGCTGAAACAAAACATATTTTAGCCGCGCATACTCCCGAACATCTGCGAGATATTCAAGACGCCGAAAAAAAAGCGCAAACACAGGGTATTGTTGCTTTAGATGAAGACACGTTCGTCAGTGACGCATCGTACCAAACAGCAATGCTTGCCGCAGGGGCAGGATTAACCGCAATAGACTCTGTGCTCAGCGGCGCCGCGCAAAACGCCTTTGTGCTTGCCCGCCCGCCGGGGCACCACGCCGAAGAAGATTTCGCTATGGGGTTCTGCCTATTTAATAACATTGCTATTGCCGCAAAATATGCGCAGCAAGAACATCATATACCCAAAATTCTTATTGTAGATTTTGATGTGCATCACGGCAATGGAACACAAGAAATTTTTTATAAAGATCCTTCGGTCGCATATTTCTCGATGCACCAAGCGCCGTTTTATCCCGGAACCGGCGCCTACGATGAAATCGGCGCTGATGAAGCAGAATATACCACCTGCAACGCGCCGGTACCCGCAGAATCATTGTTTGAATTATATGACGCTGTTTTCCGCGAAATATTATTCCCATTTGCCGACAGATTCCGCCCCGATTTGCTGCTTGTTTCCGCAGGCTACGACGCACATTGGAAAGATCCCTTGGCCAATGAACTGCTGGATACATCTTCTTATGCGGCGTTGACAGCATACCTGAAAGAATTGGCAGAAACATACTGCCAAGGTAAGATGGTATTCTTTTAGAT
>JAKAOI010000228.1 GCA_021812265.1 Chloroflexota bacterium
CCCCCTCGCAATGGCCGCGCCGCCTCCTGCCGCAATTCGGCGGTGGATACGTATGTTATCAAGCTATTGTCTAAGTTATAGCGTTCGGTAATTTGTTGCGCCCATTCATGCCTGCCTAACAAATCTGGTCCGGCAATGTGATATATACCGGTTTTTTGCTGCTGAGCAAGCCAAATTGCCGCCGCAGCTGCGTCATCAGCAATGGTTGGTGTGTTATATTGATCGTTCACAATCCGAATTGGCTTTCCTGCTGTTAATTCATGAATTACCCAGTTGATAAAATTTGTTCGTTTTCCAACACCTACCACCAACGCAGTCCGCAATATAGCGTATGGTACAGTATCGGCGCAAATTTCCGCAATTGCGCGCTCACCTTCCAGTTTAGTTTGCCCATATACACTCATTGCTCGCGGCTCCGCTTCCTCGGAATAGGGTCCGGGGCATATAGCGTCACCCGGAAAAATATAATCTGTGGAAATATGGTATAACGGCGCCTGCGCGGCTCGCGCTACCTCCGCTAAATAGCGTGGCCCATCGGTATTTGCCCGTATGGCGTTTTGTTGGTTGGTTTCACATGCGTCTACTTGTGTCATTGCCGCCGGATTAAAAATTAGCGATGGTGGAAATTGCCGCGCATATTGCTGTATTGCGCTGCGATCCCCAATATCCAACGGCAGCCATGTAACAGAAGCGTCTGCCTGAAAATTGTCTGCCGGCAATGTGTGTGTAAACGCGCATATATGATCATACCGCCCGGTGGCCTGCGCTTGACGGAGCATGCAGCCGCCGACAACGCCCGCGGCTCCGGTAATCCATAACCTGTTCATTAAAATTCCTTTAATGTTTTATGCCTAGCTGTAATGCGTTTTCTAAAAACAGGTCTTTTTTAGCCAACACATGCTCCAACCAAGATGTATTTTTCTGATACCACGAAATTGTTTCGGCAATGCCCTCTTCAAAACGAACCGATGGCGTCCAGCCAAGAACGCGCTGCAGTTTTGCTGAGTTTACGGCATGACGGCGTACATGGCCCAGCCTATCCGGCACAAAAGTTAGTAAATCTTCTGATTTTCCTAATCTGCTAAGGATGGTTTGCGCGTTTTCTAAAATACTTCGTTCTTCATTTGCGCCAATATTGAATACTTCGCCTGCAATATGTTCGCTTGGCGCATAAAGAATTTTGATAAGCGCTGCCGTGTGGTCGCGCACATAAATCCAATCACGGGTATTTTTCCCGTCACCGTAAATGGGAATGGGGCGATGAGCCATGGCGTTGGAAATAAACAGCGGCAATTGTTTTTCGGGATATTGATAGGGTCCATAATTGTTTGAGCATCGTGTAATCACCACCGGCATCCCATAGGTGGCCCAATAAGAAAAAGCAAGCCGGTCGGCGCCTGCTTTGCTTGCCGCGTATGGAGATAATGGCTTGATGGCGTCGGTTTCCAATGATGGCCTGCTTAAGCCATCCGGCGATTCGGCGTTGCCATATACTTCATCGGTGCTGATTTGCACAAAACGGCTTACACCATATTCGCGCGCAATCTCTAATAGGGTGAGCGTTCCTTCAACATCGGTATGCACAAATGAACCGGGGTGAAGAATAGAGCGATCGACATGTGTTTCTGCGGCAAAGTGAACCACCCAATCGCATCCCTTCATTGCCGCGCGAACGGTTTCGACGTCACAAATATCGCCTTGAATAAATGAAAAGCGTGGATCAGCCTGTACCGTATCCAAATTTTCTAAATTGCCTGCATAGGTTAATTTATCTAAAACCACAACAGCAATATCCGGCTGCACAGAAAGGATGTGCTGCACGAAATTGCTGCCAATAAACCCTGCGCCTCCGGTAACCAAAAGAGTATGTTGCATAAATGTGTTCTTTCTGCGCTGAGCGCTATAATTTAAGAAAATCAGGTATGCCCGTGCGGCTGTGATCGCCCAGCATCAATTTTAGCCCGTGCGGCTTGCCGCTGGCCGGATAAATTTCCGCATAACGCCCAATAAGGCTTTCTTCAATTCGGTAAGGTATGGAACTTACAGAGCTGTATTCTAATGCAATGGAATATTCAATTTCACAAGATTCAAAGCGCGCATGATGATAGATAGATGTGTATGGCCCGATATATGCATTGCTTATAGTTGTATGTTCGCCGATGATGGCGGGACCGCGAATCACACTTCGTTCAATATGGGCGCCGCTTTGAATGGAAACATCACCAATGATAACGGAATCGTTATCTATAAAAATATCGGAACTGATAACCGGCGATAAATCTTTCAGAACTTGCCGGTTGGCGTCTAGGATATCCTCCATTTTACCGGTGTCTATCCAATAGCCTTTCAGTTGATGCGCTTCAATTGTTTGCCCATTGGTCAGCAGCCATTGAATAGCGTCGGTAATCTCCAATTCACCGCGAGCGGATGGCTGAATAGCGTTGACAGCAGTAAAAATAGCGCTGCTGAAGAAATAGATGCCCACCAACGCTAAGTTGCTGGGGGGAACTTTGGGTTTTTCAATAAGTTGGATGACTCGTGGTGATGAATCCTTTGTAGCCGGATCGATAACAGCTACGCCAAACTGAGATGGGTTAGGAACATCTTTTAGCAGAATACGGCAGTTTGCCGGGCACGTATCGCGCGCAAAATCTTGCGCCATGGGCAGCAGCGATTCCCCGATCAGGTTATCACCTAAAAACATCACAAATTTTTCTGCGCCAATAAATGGCTGAGCAATTTTTACAGCGTGCGCTAAACCCAATGGCGCATCTTGCTGAATAAAGGTAATTGTTGTTTCTTGTTCCCAACGGCGCATTTTTACCGCCATTTCAATTTCTGCGTGCGTGTCACCAACAATAATACCTATATCGTGAATTCCGGCGTTTTGCAGCGCTTCAATTGCGTAAAATAGCACTGGTTTGTTTGCTAAAGGAATCAACTGCTTTGCGCGTGTGTAGGTGAGTGGCCGCAGGCGTGTGCCATGGCCGCCGCTTAATATGAGACCTTTCATGGTGCTTCCTCAATTCACTTGATGGGTGGTCCGCTCAGCCAGTCATAGCCAATTACCGGGTCATCGTAAGGGATGCGGCCTTCTTCTTCTGGATTATATGTTTGCGAGGTGACATAAAACAAATGCGCGGGGCCGTCACTGACGACTTTGCAGCCATGGGCAACACCGGGAGGAATTTTTAGGATAACCGGCGGCAAATCATCTCCCATGTACAATTCTTGGGTAGTGCGAAATGTGGGGGATTGTTCCCGTTTATCATACAGTCCCACACGAAGCCTGCCAAATGCCGTATACCACCAATCAACTTGGGTTTTATGGATATGCCATGCTTTAATGACACCGGGAAACATTTGTGAATGGCTGAGCTGACCAAATCCTTCCGTAAAAAAATGATCATTGAATCGAATCAGTTCCTCAAAATAGCCGCGATCATCAGGATGACGGATAAGCGGGTGAATGATCACCCCATCGATAACACCTTTGAGCATATAATTTATTTATATCTCCTTTTTCAATATGTCCATTGAACCTGCCTTTGGCCGGCCGGTTCCTTTGATTTTGGATCCGGCAGAAAAGGCTTCATCTCCGCTATTTGCCGGATAGACAGTTATTATATAGCGAATTGTCTGGGTTGGATGGTATGATTGAAACATACCATATTATGATAAACGCTCTCAAATATAAAGGCGGAAACCTCCATGTCTCTTGTCGCAATCCTCGATTTTGGATCTCAGTATAGCCGTTTAATTGCTCGTCGTGTGCGTGAAGCGCATGTGTACTGCGAAATTTTTCCGTTAGATGTTACTAAAGCAGAACTGCAGCAACGGCAATGCGCAGGCGTCATTTTTTCTGGCGGACCGAACAGCGTATATGATGTTGGCGCCCCGCAATGTAATCCTGATTTACTGGATGGCGAAATTCCGGTGCTTGGCATATGCTATGGCATGCAGTTAATGGCTCGCACACTCGGCGGAACAGTCGAATTATTCCATGGGCTTCGGGAATATGGTCCTGCAACAATCATGCCAAACTTCGATGCGCCGAATATTTTATTTACAGATATTGACACATCGGAGCCGCTTCAGGTATGGATGAGTCACGGCGATTCGGTCACGGCGCTTCCCGCCGGATTTCGTATATCGGCGCGCTCGGCGCATAATCCGGTTGCGGCTATGGATAACGGCGCTAATCTATACGCCTTGCAGTTTCATCCGGAAGTGGCGCATACTCCGCAAGGCGCTAAGATAATTCAGAATTTTCTGTTTAAGGTGTGCCATTGCGAACCAAATTGGACCACGGAAAATGTGATTGAAGAAGCAATACAAAATATTCGCGCCGCCGCAGGCTCCGAAAAAGTAATCTGCGGACTTTCGGGTGGGGTAGATTCTGCGGTAACGGCGTTGCTGATTCATAAGGCTATCGGCGATCAGCTGACTTGTGTTTTTGTCGATACAGGGCTTTTAAGGATGGGGGAAGCTGAGCAGGTAGTGCATGCGTTTCGGGATGAATTTGCCATACCGCTGGCGCACACAGATGCGCAAGAGAGATTTTTGCAGCGTTTAAAAGGTGTGGAAGATCCCGAACAAAAGCGCTCGATCATTGGAAATGAATTTATTCAGGTGTTTTATGATGAAGCGGCAAAATTAGATGGGGTAAAATTTTTAGCGCAGGGAACATTGTACCCTGATGTGATTGAAAGTAAAAGCCATG
>JAKAOI010000229.1 GCA_021812265.1 Chloroflexota bacterium
CTTTTTTAACCATTGAAAAAAAGGAAAAAATTGTCGATATTCAGCAAAAATTAACCGAGTTATCAAAAGACCAAGATGGAGAATTAGTCATTATTGTTGCGCATGATGGCTGTGACTACGGGGTTGTTCCAGTAAACGAACGGCAGGCAATATTAGCTGAAGCTGCACAAAAAGCGCAGCGATGGGGGCATGGCCAAAGAATTATTGGTTTATGGCTGGATGAGGATAATGAGCCGGAGATGGTGTATGATTCATATTCGGCTCAATCGGACGTATGGAAGCGAGCGGCTTAATGGTGTTCTTCACCGCCGAAAAAGTTGCGCACATCGTCAATTTTAACGGTTCGGCGCGCCGGTGGAAGAGAGAAAATAACATTTTTGCCATATGACTTTGTCAGCAGGCGGGTATCTAAAATTGCCAGCGCGCCGCGATCATCTTTTGTGCGCAGCAAGCGACCGACACCTTGTTTCAGTCGCAAAACCGCCTGTGGCAAGGTATAGCCGCCAAACCAATTCAGCCCTTTTTCCCGCATAAAATTAACACGCGCTTCATGCACTGGGTCATCGGGCGGATCAAACGGCAATTTATCTATAGCAACTAACGAAAGCGCGTCCCCGGCAATATCAATACCTTCCCAAAAACTGCGCAGCCCAAACAGCACAGATTTATCGGATGTGCGGAAGCGGCGCACTAATTCGGTTCTATTTAAATCAAATCCCTGCGCCAAAACCGTGAAGTTATCATTTTCCAGCGGTTCTTGCAAGCGGTCCAACACACTTTCTAAGGCGCGCATGCTGGTAAACAGCAAAAAAGCTCGGCCAAACGACGCGCGCACCAGCATACCCATCTGCTCGGCCAATTCATCAAGATATTTTATTCCTTCGGGGCCATAAGCCGGTTCGCAGCGCATGCGCGGAACATAGAGCAGCGCATGGTGGTAATAATCAAAAACCGGGTCTAATATCAGTGTTTCCGCTTCATCCAAACCCACACGTGAATTAAAAAACTCAAATGAGTTATTCACAGAAAGGGTTGCGGATGTGGCAATGACGCTGACTTTATCAAATAAATTTTTTCGCAGCAGTTCTGTAACGTCTATTGGCGCCGCTGAAACGGAGATGATAGCGGAATTGCCGCGTTTCGTTTTTTCTTTGCCGGCGTAAAACACTAAATTTTGGCTGCCGGCAGCATTAAAAACTAACCGCAGATCTGCAACGGTCGCCGCGATTCGGCGCTGCAGTTTATCAAATAGCTGTTCTTCGCGTTCATCCACCATTTCCGGGCGGTTTCTCCGAAAACTCGATCCTATATCGGCAATTGCCGACGCCAGTAATAAACCTTCTTCATATTTATCGGTTAGCGGAACTTTGGATCGCGCGCCGAATTTTACTGATTCTTCCAACCTTGTCCATATTTCGTTGTTCATCCGCAATGCGCGATCCATCGGCTCACTGTCGCAATGCGCGCGAAGTCTTTTTTGCGCCAGCAGCAAATCTATGCTGCGAGAAGATACTGTTACAGTAAATGCGCGAGTAGCCTCATCTTCCAAGTGATGCGCTTCATCAATAATGACGATATCGCGCTGCGGCAGCAACCATCCCTCCATTTGTGTATCTAATAGCAGTAAGGTATGGTTAACTACCAGCAATTGCGCTTTGGCTGCTTTTTCGCGCATTTTATGCACATAGCAATCTTCATAAAAAGGACAAGATCTCCACGGGCAATCATCCGAATCAGCAGCAATACGCCCCTTTAAAGCAGGCGTAACGCTGAACGGAATCATATCTAAATCGCCGTCAAAATCTTCTGTATCTTGCATGAAGTCTGAAAGCTCATCGAAGGTTTTATCTTTAATAAGACCTTGAAATCCGGCGCGTTCCTCTTCAAAATGCTGCAAGCAGATATAATTGCCCATGCCTTTTACCAGCGCGGCGCTTATTTGCCGAACATGTTTTTGCACAAATGGGATATCTTTATAAAATAACTGTTCTTGCAATGCCTTATTTGCGGTAGCTATAATAGCTACTTTATCGGTGCGCGCCAATGGCAACAGATAGGCAAGCGATTTTCCTGTGCCGGTAGCCGCTTCTATCACTGTATGCGCGCCGGTTTCGATGGCGACAGCAACCTTTTCTGCCATTTGAATCTGTTGCTCGCGTTCTTCATAGCCATCGAGGCGATTATCGAGAACGCCGCCTTTGCACAGATCCTTCCTAACTTGTTCTTTTGCCGCTTCAACCGGATTCACTCGAATATCTCCCTGCGCGGATAGTATTTAATATGAGACACATTTTCTATTGTACAACATTATGTGTGTTCACCTCATAGCTGCAAACATAGATGTATCAACAAGGAAATATGTGTTAGTTGGTGTGGCATAGGCGTCTCACTGAAATACTTTGGCCATTGCATTGTCAAGAAACGCCTATGCCTGCATCCGGAAGTATCTGTTGCTAGCGCTATGCCTGTTGCCGTATTGGTTATAGTAACTATTGAAGAATGTAGCAAGTATCATGATTGATACAAGACTAAAGAACAGCACGGAAACGGGAAAATGTTGCTTCGTATGGCGCATGCCCATCATGGTTTGCCTCCTTTTCTGAAAAAGTTTTTCATGGACTGTAGCAAACGCTCGTTCATGATACCCTTTTTGAATATGCCATAATCTCAATACATCAGGACCTTCGCTTCAGCAGAGATTGGGGATGTACAAGGGGCAGGCGCCCCTTGTATGCGGTTTTGGGGTGTCCTCAGACCTCCTTTTTGTTTCAGATACGAGAACCCATGTGCTTCTTTTTAAGCGAAAGTCATATATATGTATGTGTGTGTGTGTATTTATAGACCTGAACATGAAAAAGGATTGAGGGGAGTTTGGGGACACCCCAAGCCCCGTCAGGAGGCCAGCTGCCTCCTGCGCCTCTGCTTTATTCTTTGCTTACGCTCAGGTCTCTATCATAGTGTTGGAATGAAATAACCAAATGAGATTTCGATTGCTTTTCAGATAATCAATCGAAATCTCATAACTTGAGCTACCGGAGATGATTATGGGGTAAATATTTGGGTAATATAATTAAAGTGTCCCGTTGTCTTATCACCGGATTGGAAGCTCACCAATGTTCCTGTACTGGAAACTGCTGTAATAGTAATAGAGCCATGTAATGACGGCATTACCAAGTAAATTTCTGTATGAAAGTGAACTTCATCACATTCACGGCCTGCTCTTTGACACATAATTGTTTGGGTGCTACACTGCAAATAGTGGCAAATGAGCGCTGACGTATAGAGAGAAATTGGCCAATGGCAGAAGCCTTGTTCAAGAATACTCAGCCGACTGCCAAGTAAGTTTCGTGTCGGCGGTTGAACAGAGTTTGCAAATTTCCAAGGAAGCCTGCAGGTAAGCCGAAAGATTTTATAAAATGAAAGCGTGACGGGGATATTCATGGACACTGTTTTAAAACCGATGCGGCGCATTTTTAATACTTTTCTGGCTATATTTTTGGTTATCAGCGCCACATTAATTTATTGGCAGGTCGCCAAAGCAGATTATCTTACATCTTTAGTGTATAACCCGCGTTCCTGCGCTTATAACAACACCCCGCAGCGAGGAACAATTTATGATCGAAATGGGGTAAAGCTGGCCTATTCGATACCAGACCCTAATGCGCCCTGCGGCTGGAAGCGTGTATATACTGATCCATCTTTGGCGCCGCTTATCGGGTTTTATGACCCAACTGGGTTTGGTATAACCGGCTTGGAAGCTACATTTAACGCAATGCTGAGCGGACCGCCGGCGACTCAAAACACTACTATCAAACAAGGTTTGAGCAACCTTATCGCGCAAACAGAACATAGCGTTCAGCATGGCAATGACATTTATCTGACAATTGACGATCGTATTCAACGCGAGGCTTATCAGTCATACGCCGGCAACGACACATTTATCACCAGCACATTGTGTCCATTGCAGTATCAATATACCAGCAGCGGGGAAGGCAGTATTATTGTTGAAGATCCGCACAGCGGGGAAATACTGGCGTGGGTGAGTTACCCCACGTATGATCCAAATATTTTGATTGATCATGCATCTGCTATTGATGGGCAAACTGATAGCCAAGGCAACCCGTTAACTGTAGGGCAGGAATATTTTAATACACTGCTGCAAGATCCCAATAAACCGTTAATCGATCAGCCGGCGATGGATATCGTTATCCCTGGCTCTTCATTTAAAATGTATACGATGATTGCGGCGCTGGAAAGCGGCCAATATACCGCACAAACCGCATTCGACAAGAATGACGCGCAGGAATTTACGGTTAATGGGCAAATTATTAACAGCAATCATTTACCAAGCAGCGCAACTTATCCCGTTGATATTACCCACGCTTTTGCTTATAGTGATAATGTAATATTTGCGCGGATGACGGTTGGGCTTGGCGCGCAAAAATGGTTGAGTTACGCCAATATGTTTGGAATTAGTTATGGCCAAAATATTGCGCAAATGCCGTTTGAAGTTCCGCTGCAAAACAGTTGGATGTATCAGCAAGGAGCAGATTTTTCTATCAATGCGCTGGCCGCCGCCGGCTATGGGCAGGGATATGACCAGATGACTCCGCTGACAATGTCGGTGATCGATAGTTCAGTGGCGGCAGATGGCAAAATATACGATCCGCATCTGTTGCTGAAAGATGTGCCCTACGGGCAGCCGGCTTCTGCAATT
>JAKAOI010000230.1 GCA_021812265.1 Chloroflexota bacterium
GCAAAACAAATCGCGATACTGTTGGGGTTAACTCCGCCCACGGTTAGTGAATTAGTTGATAAACTGGTTCAGCGAGGTTTTATTTGCAGAGGAGAAGATCCAAACGATCGAAGAGTCACTCCATTAACACTGTCTGAATCTGCTGTAGTATTAACCGGCGAGATATCGCGTGAAAACACTGCGTATTTACGCAATGTGGCGTCGGCTATCGGACCGGATATTGAATCTGTCACCGCAGATCTTGAGCTTGTGGCGGCTGCCATTGAAAGCTATGCGGTGGAATTAGAGCAGAAACCACAGGAACCATCATGAAATTTATCAACAGATTTTTTCAGACATTCAGTTCATTATCGATTCTGAATTATCGCTTGTATTGGTTTGGGCAGCTTATTTCTCTTTGCGGCACGTGGATGCAAACTACCGCTCAGGCATGGCTGGTGCTGAAAATTACTGATTCACCATTAGCTTTGGGGGAAGTAACCTTCCTGCAATTCATTCCTATCACCATTTTTGCCTTGTTTGGCGGAGTTTTTGCCGATCGATTTCCTAAACGAACTGCGTTAGTTGTAACTCAAATATTATCCATGATTCAGGCGCTGGTCTTAACCATTCTTGTTCTTACTAATACAGTGCAGCTTTGGGAAATATATGTATTGGCTTTTTCTCTAGGATTGATTAATGCGTTTGATAATCCAACCAGACAAGCGTTTGTCAGCGAATTAGTCGGTAAAGATTATTTGGCAAACGCTGTTGCGCTGAACAGCGCGCAATTTAACGCCGCTCGGGTAATTGGTCCGGCGCTTGGAGGCGCAATTATTTCGCTGGTAGGCATCGGCCAAGCTTTTTTATTAAACGGAATCAGCTTCATCCCCGTTATTATCGGTTTATTGCTGATGCGGCAAAAAGAATTTTATGCTGCGCCACAGCCACAGCATGGTAATGTTTTTCGCAAAGTTGGCGAGGGGGTAGCATTTTCTTTGAAAACTCCCCAAATATTGATAATTATGATTACTATGGCTGTGGTTGGCACGTTTGGGTATAATTACAATACTATTTTGCCGCTGTTAGCAAGATATGTGTTGCGCAGTGGCGCGCTGGGACTGGGCTTTTTAACATCAGCAGTAGGGATAGGGTCGCTGTTAGCGGCAATTATTATGGCGTGGTTTGCCCGATTCTCACAAAAAGCGCTGCTGTATTCTGCCATGATTTTCTCAATACTGCTGCTTTCTGCCGGAATATCAACTTCAAATCAAATAACACTGATTTTACTGTTCTTCATGGGAGTTTTTGGCATCATATTTACCACAAACGCCAACACCGGGTTGCAGTTACATTCTCCGCCGGAGTTACGCGGCAGAGTGCTTAGCCTTTATTTCCTGTTATTTGCCGGAACTACCCCCATCGGCGGATTTACGGTGGGATTTCTTGCTCAACATATTGGGGTTCAGCCGATGGTGAGTGTGATGGGGATGATTTCCATTATCGGTGTTGCCGGCGCAATTGCATATATAACATTACATGCACGGACTGCGGGAATGAAGCGCCGGTTGGACGCATCCCTGAACGATGTTGCTCCGGCAGATTCGCATTACCGCACATCTTGATAGTTATGTATTCGTTCGCGATACCACGCAATTGTTTGTTCAAGACCGGATTGAAAACTCTGCGTGCTTAGATTCGGCGTAAGAGATTGTAAAAGTGTAATATCTGCTAAACTTTCTTTAATATCGCCGGAGCGAGCGCGCTGATATATTGGTTGGATTGGTGTTTGCAGGTATGCGCCGATGAAGTGAATCAGTTGATTTAATGTTATTGCCTCACCGGAACCGACATTTATTGTTTTGCCGCAAAATATGGGGGAAAATGCGGCCAGCAAATTGATGTCTGTAACGTTATCAATATGGATAAAATCTCTGGATTGAGCGCCATCGCCATATACTTCCGGTGGCTGATCTTGTAACGCTGCCATTATAAATTTGGGAATTACGGCGGAATATGCGCCTTTGGGGTTTTGCGATGGACCAAACACGTTAAAATAACGCAGCAGTACAGTTTCTAATCCATATAGCCTGCTCCATACACTGCAATAATATTCTCCTGCAAGTTTATGTACGGCGTAAGGTGAAATGGGCGCCGGATGCATTGCTTCATGTTTGGGCGATATCGGCGCATCGCCATATACCGCTGATGAGGAGGCAAATAGTACACGCCGCACGTTATTTTGTACTGCGGCTTGCAGCACGTGCGCTGTGCCTGTAACATTGACGCTGTGTGTTTCCAGCGGATTGGATATGCATTGCTGAACAGACGCCACTGCGGCAAAGTGGAAAATAACCTCAGCGTTTTTTGCCGCCGCGGAAACGTGATCAAAATCGCGAATATCGCCGTCAATCCATTCAACAGCTCCTTGAGCTTCTTCCAGCCGGCTTTTATCACCGGTAGATCCGTTATCAAAAATACGCACCTGATATCCTTGCGCGCAGAGTCTTCTGGAGATATGCGATCCGATAAATCCCCCACCACCCGTCACTAAACATAATGTCATGGCGTACTGCTTTCTATCAAGGTAAGTTAATTATTTTGGCCAAGCAAAGCAAATGAATTCAGCATGGTTGTGTAGTATTTCTCATTTACAGATGTAAATTTTGAGCGCGGCGCTGTCTCTAACAGTATAACTGACCCATTAGAAAATTGCATTGTATAAATTACACCCTTCATTCTGGTTGTGTCACCTTGAATAGTGTATAAAAATGAAAATTCCACCCAGCTATTGCCGCCGGCGGTAGCCTGAACAGGTGACTGCAATATCTGTAAACTGCTCATATCGGAATTCAGATATTGCAGTATAGCGTCAAAAATATCTTGATCACTGAGTGAACTTGAGCTATTAACGGTAACATAGACTTGTTCATTTTGTGCAAGTGAGAATCCTATGATAGAATCGGTTTCATTAGAAAAATCAATTTGATCGGGTGTTATGACTGCCGTTTGCGGCTGGTATATTTCCCAAATGCCATCTTGCGAAAAATATGGTGTAAATCCTGCGGGCGGATTCACACCGCCTGCTCCCTGTGTTGCTGTAACTGTTGGCGTAATAGTTGGTGTGCTGGTCGGCAACGGTGTAGCTGTTACGCTTTTTGCGGTTGGCTGTGCGGCAGTAACAGTAAAATATTGACTGAAATCATTTGCGTGTGACAGTAAAATATACACTAATATTGCTATGGCTGCTCCAAATAAAGCGGAGGCAAATAATATTCCCGATCGGCTGTTTTTTTGCGGCAGCGGATAACCGCCATTGTGATAGCCAGTTTGCGTATTCCAAATAGGCGGCGGAGGCGGACTATTTGCCTCTGTATCTTCAGAATAAGGATAAATATGCATTGGCTGCGTTTCATCATTATTATTATTTGAATAGTCAGACATAATAGGTTATTTTCTCTTCCTCAATCATTCGCAGGCAAAAAACATATGTATTTCTTTTGCTTAAACTGCATCTGCTATGAAAACATCGCGTCAATGCGCCGCAGATTTTTGTGTGTTTTGCCAATTTTCCGGCAGCTCAAGAAAAAACATCATGGTATATCAGGTGTTTGGAGCTTCCCAGCCTGATACATGTCGCTGAATATACTTAGAAAGTGATATGCTGAAGTAAACAGTTATATCCCATACCATTATTTTGTACAACTATGAGGTTTTTGTCAAATGGATTACCAATATATAACACTGGAAATAGACGCCGCTATTGGCGTTATCACCTTAAACCGTCCGCAACAGTTAAATGCCCTGAATTGGGGATTGGTTGGAGAACTGGCGCACGCGCTGGAAACCTGCGACGCAGATGACGCTATTCGTGTGATGATTATTACTGGCTCCGGTGAAAAAGCCTTTGCCGCCGGCGCAGATATCAAAGAAATGGCAGGACAAACCCCTGTATCAATGCTTTCGGGCGGATTTGAAAGCTGGGAACGGATACGCAAAGTACATAAGCCTGTTATTGCGGCAGTCAATGGCTACGCGCTGGGCGGAGGCTGTGAACTTGCTATGCACTGCGATATTATTGTCGCCAGTGAAAACGCTCAGTTTGGCCAGCCGGAAATTAATTTAGGCATTATGCCGGGAGCCGGCGGCACACAAAGGCTTGCTCGCACACTTGGCAAATTTGTTACTATGGAAATGACGCTGACTGGAAGGAATTATTCTGCTCAGGAACTGCATCAATTGGGTTTGGTTAATAAAGTTGTTGCAATCGGCCAAGCATTAGAAGAAGCAAAAAATATGGCGCGGAAAATTGCGAAAAAATCACCCGTTGCCGCCCGTTTTATAAAAGAATCGGTGCTTGCGGCGTTTGAAACACCTCAAGAAGTTGGCCTTGCGTATGAAAAACGCCTGTTTGGATTGCTGTTTTCCACCGAGGACCAAAAAGAGGGTATGCAGGCGTTTATTGAAAAACGCGACGCCGATTTTAAGGGCCGTTAAAAGAATTTTTTTTGCTACGGTTATGATAAACAGTATTCATCCCGATGAACAAACTCGTATTGCGCAACGTACTCGCAAAATTCGCGCTGCGGCAGAATCAGCCGGATTTGATATTGTACGCTTTACTTCCGCGGAACCATTTCCCTATGCGCAAAAAATAATGCAAGAACGTATTGCTCTGGATTTTTTTGCGGGCATGGATTGGTTT
>JAKAOI010000231.1 GCA_021812265.1 Chloroflexota bacterium
GAAGATTTTGCATGATGTATATGCAGATTTTGTTGAAAAAGATCTTGCTATACCATTACTTCGCGGACAAAAATCGGATTCAGAACGGTTTGCCGGGGCATTGCGCACCTATTGTATCGAAGCAATGATGGGCGATGGAAAAGCTTTACAAGCGGGCACATCGCATAATCTTGGACAGAATTTTGCAAAGGCTTTTAATATTCAATTTTTAGATGAAGATGGGCAGCGCAAACTGGTCTGGACAACATCTTGGGGCGCCTCCAGCCGGCTGATTGGCGCAGTAATAATGACTCACGGCGATCAATATGGCTTACGTTTGCCTCCTAACGTGGCGCCAATTCAGGCAGTTATTGTGCCTATTTGGCGTAAAGAGGCTGAACGGGTTCTTGTGCTGGAAGCGGTGGAATCTTTAATGAAAGAATTGACTGCCGCAGGAATACGCGCTAAAAGTGACTGGCGAGAGCAAACACCGGGATATAAATTCAACGATTGGGAGATGCGCGGCGTTCCTGTTCGGCTGGAAATTGGACCAAAAGATATCGAGAAAAATCAGGTGGTAATGGCGCGCCGTGATAACCGCGTAAAAGCTGGAATAGCTCGCGACACTGTTGTGGCGGAACTGAACCGGACTCTGCAAGAAATTCAGCAGAACCTTTTTGATCAAGCGTTAGCTTTTCGAAAAGAACGCACCTATAACGCTGCAAACTTTACCGAATTGAGTGAAAAATTTGCTGATCGCGAGAAACTCGGATTTGTTGAAGCGTGGTGGTGTGGTTCTGCGGAATGTGAAGCAGAAGTAAAAGCAAAAACTCAAGCAACTATACGTTGCCTGCCATTTGAAAAGTCTGCGAAAGCGAAAAGCGGCAAGTGCGTATATTGCGGTAAGCGGGCTGATACGTGGGCGGTCTTTGCTAAAGCATATTAATTGAAGCGGTATACTTAATTATAAGAGAATGGGCCGGCTGTTTTGGTTTGTTCTCTTTGGGGTATTCGGGAAGGCAGGAAGATATGGCGCTTTTGCATAATACAAGGATATATATAACCGGTCCGTCGGGAAGCGGAAAAACAACGGTTGGCCAAATTTTAGCCGAGAAGCTTGGGTGGCAGTGGATAGATTTAGATCAGGAAATAGAACGGGTTGAACAAGCCTCTGTTTCTATGCTCTTTGAACGGGGAGAAACATATTTTCGCTTGGCTGAATCGCGCGCATTATTTGCAACAGAAAATCAGAGGAACGTTGTGGTGTCGGTTGGCGGCGGCGCAATAATGAAAGAGGAAAATCGTGATTTTATTGCAAATTGCGGAGTGTCAGTTGCTTTGCTGGCTGAACCAAATGTTTTATATACCCGAATAAAAGATCACTGTGAGCAACGGCCGCTGCTTCGCAATGGCGGTCTAGAGGCAGTGCAGCAGCAATATGCCCATCGCAAAGCGTATTATCAGCAAATGGATGTGCAGATTGAAACAGATCAAAAAAATCCACAAATGGCGGCAGACGCTATATTGGGGAAGTTAATTGCTTATGGCGCCATGGAGCGTTCAGAATCTGCTCTGCGGATTGTGCGCGCGCAAACAGCGTCTGGCAGCTGCCCAATATATATTCAACGGGGAATATTGCGCCGTTTTGCCGAAATACTCTTTACAGAATTACAGCTTCCTCGCCGATGCGTTCTGATATGTGACGAGAACACGCATGCGCTGTTTGCGGAGTCTTTGTTAGCGCGTTTTCAGCAGCATTGTGATATGAAGATACTAGTTACTCCGTCTGGTGAAAGCAATAAAACGTTGCAAACAGTCGAAAAAATCTACCAAGAGCTGCTTTCACGAAAGCATGAAAGAGGCGAGGCGATTATTGCGCTGGGCGGTGGTGTTATTGGAGATATGGCTGGATTTGCGGCGGCAACCTATGTGCGGGGAACACCGCTTATCCATATTCCAACTACGCTATTGGCTCAGGTAGATTCTTCTATTGGCGGGAAAACCGGAGTAAATTTTGGCGCGTATAAAAATATGATCGGGTCATTTTATCAACCTCGCGCGGTCATCATCGATCCCGATTTGCTGCTTACTTTGCCGGAACGTATCTATAATGAGGGATTTGGGGAAATCGTTAAGTGCGCCATGATTGGTGATAGGCCGCTGTTTGAGACATTAGAAAATTGGCATGAAAATTGCACAAATAAAAATTCTCGGCTGTTGGAACAGATTATTGGCGATACTGTGGCGTTTAAAGCTGCAATAGTTTCGGCAGATGAGCGTGAAGCAGATATGCGCATGGCGCTGAATTATGGGCACACTATTGGACACGCCCTTGAATCGGTTACAGAATTTTCATCATTGCTGCATGGTGAGGCGGTGTTTGCTGGAATGGAAATTGAAGGCAGCATTGCAATGCAGATGGGAATATTAGCTCCCGATCAATTAGCGAGGCAGAATCAGTTAATCGAAAAAATACGTCGGTTTGATCATAAATCGATACTCCAAAGCGTAGATCCCAGACGGTTGCTTGAAGCAGCGCAATCAGATAAAAAATCCAAGGATGGAAAAGTGCGTTGGATTTTGCCAAATGATATTGGCAGCTATACAATAAATAGTAGTGTGCCTGATGATGTTGTTTTTCGCGCCATACAAATGTTACGGTAGTGGGACATATGGGTGATTTGTCCTGAAAGTAGGGTCTTGCCAGTTTCTCTTAATAGAAGCATGATACAATATCATCGTTGAGGCAATCAGAGGATATTGTAACACAAGATTAACCATATTTAATTTGGAACATATACAAATATATTTGAAGTTTTCAGCTGCAGCATAGAGAATTAGATTTTGTGTATGTGTCTTATATGTGTTTTAGCAGAAAACCTTTATCTTTCTAAATGTATGGCGTCAAGGGGTACTCAAAAGCATTATGAGCTTTAAATCTCGAATCGAAGAACATAAAAAAGCTATTACTGTTATCTTATCATTCAGCTTAGTCATTTCCATACTTACAGTCGGTTTTTTAGTTTGGAATACCGGCACTTCCAATATTCTTCCCAACACAGCAATTGTAAAAACGGCGTTGCCGACAATACCTCCTATAGATAACTCTCCGATTATTGCCCAGGAAAACGCATTGCCGGGCACAAGCGCATGGATGCTTGATAAAGGCGCACGGCCAAGTTTTATCCAAGATTATCTTGGCGTTTCATCTATTCTGCCTGGTGGAACTGTGCCGGTGTATGTCAGTTCCCCTACTCCGGTAAAATACATCATCCAGGTGTATCGATTGGGGTGGTATAGCGGACTGGGCGGCAAGTTTGTTACACAGTCTCCGGAGTTAACCTCGCTTGCGCAAGGATATTGGTATCCCGGTCCCGGATTGCTGAATTGTAAAACGTGTGTGCTTACCCCAGCTACACATACTATCGACGCTAATTGGAAAGTGTCGTATCAGTTAAAAATAAACGCAGATTGGTTAAGCGGCGTTTACTTATTGAAGTTTGTTGCGCATCAACCAAGAATCTTTGCTGAATCATTTGCAACACTGATAGTTCGCAACGATAGTTCGCATTCTACATTTTTAGTTGATTACCCTACAAATACAGACCAAGCCTATAACTATTGGGGTGGATACAGTACGTATATTCACGCAACAAAATCTAGTATATTAGGTGATGAGGCTAATTCTTTTGATCGTGCCCCGGTTGTTTCATTTAACCGTCCATATTGGGCTGATGATGGCGCTGGCTCTTTATTTGACTTTGAAATCGACACTATTCGCTATTTAGAGCGAAGCGGATATAACGTTACGTATACTACTGATGTGAATTTAGCGGAAAATCCGCAATCGATGCTAAATCATAAAGCCGTCATTATTATGGGGCACGATGAATATTGGACTGTTTCTATGAGAGACGGCGCAGAAACCGCTATTAAGGATGGTGTGAGCTTCGCGTTTTTAGGCGCAAATGATTGTTATTGGCAATCTCGTTATTTGCCGGATATGCATGGAAATAAAGATAGGTTGTTTGTCTCGTATAAAGTGAAATCGAATGGCACTTCATTCTCTGAACAACTAAAAATGGATCCCGATTATGCTACCCAACCAAGTTTAGTTACAACAATGTGGCGTGATATCTTGATAAAACGACCCGAAAATGCGTTGATGGGATTAATGTATCTATCTTATTTTACTCCAGGTAAATATGCCCCGGATTGGGTTGTTTCTCAAACGGCCGCCAGCAGTTTGTTTTTAACCGGCACCGGTTTGTATCCTGGTGAGCATATAAAAGGCGGTTTGTTAGGATATGAAGTAGACGGTGTGGTAAATAATGGCCTTATGCCCAAAGATGAGGTGATATTATCACAATCTCCGGTTGTAGACGCTTATAAACATACAGTCATGGCTTCTACGGGGTATTATTATGCGCCTTCCGGCGCGTTGGTTTTCGACGCCGGCAGCATCTGGTGGTCTTGGGGGTTGGATGATTTAAGCCCTCCGGGTGTATCAAAGCATTTACTGCATGGCAACGCCAGTATTCAGGCGTTAACAACAAATATTTTAAACGCTATGGTTATGACTCAAACGACTTCAGCTCATTCATAATGTAACAAAATATGGGTTATTTAGGGTCAAAATCAGTTTCTTATTTTTTACCCAAATAGAGACTTTTCTGTTCACATCTTCCAG
>JAKAOI010000232.1 GCA_021812265.1 Chloroflexota bacterium
TCCGATCTCAAAACAGCGCAAAAACAAAATCAAATTTAAAAATCAGTTCAATATAAAAAATATTTTGTGGGCATAAAACATTTTGCGCTGCATTTTATTTTATCACTTGATATTTCCATATATTTTTTGATTAGCTATAAATATATTTTCAATAGTAGTTGGCAGATTAAAACATGCCATTCATTATCTATATATTTGATACATATTATTGCTTTATAAATAATATTTTAAAGATATATTCTTTATTTTGTATTTTATTATCAATTTTTACAACAAAATGGAAAGGAGTGTAAGCATGAGCAATAAACATAATGAGCACGAAGTATGCGCTAATTGTGGTTTTTATGGCGCTAAATTAATCATATTTAAGCCATCTATAAACTCTATAGCGCCTAAACCAGAAAGTCAATTTCAAGAACCTTCGATGAAGGATAGCATTTTAAAACTTGCATTAGCGGCTGGGATAATTGTATTAAAACAAACTGAAATTGCTTATTTTTATTTCTGCCCAAAATGCAAACATGTTTTTCGATAACTCATACTGTCGATTGCGGTATAATTGCTCGCTTTATATGTCTGTCATTCGGCGCAAACATTACCGGCATTACCAGAAATCTATAACATTCACATCATTGAATGATACTCTCTTTGCATTTGGTTCAAAGCAATCGCATAGAAATGTGAATCTGCCATACTAAGTTTTGAGGGGATTCACTTCGCGATTGCTCACATCCGAATATATTTTTCTGAGCAAGTTACATGTCAGAGAGCAATATTTTTCGGATCATCTCACACAGATACTCCATGTCATTGTTAGATAAAATCACTTACCAACCGGTGGACCGGATCGAATGCGCGCGCGAATATCTTCGGGGTAATTTGGGCCAGACCACATCGTTTCTATCCACCAAGTCATGCCTGCATCTATAAATGGCTGCAATTTTTCAAGGGCCTTCTGAGGATCGGTCGACGTCTTTCCTTCAAGCACAATTTCAAATGGGCCTTTATCTTGTCTTTGTGCTGAAACATAATCATAAATCATATGTACATCTTCAGGGATTGTTTGCCGCCATTCGCCTTGCTCGTTACATATTGCAGGAAGAACGCCGTCCCAGTGTAGGATTCGGCGCATTGATTTTGCGCGAGGCCAGACACCAACAACCCAAATCGGTGGTCGCGGCTGCTGAACAGGTTTAGGCAGAATTTGGATATTTTCAATATGATAATGTTTGCCCTGAAAAGAAAAAGGCTCCCCACTCCATAATCCATCTATGATTGCTAATCCTTCGTCTAACAATTCTGCTCGAATCTTGCGATCAAGCGTATCGCCAACTGCCTCAAATCCCAAATCATCCTTAGAGCCTAATCCAACAGGCAAAACAATTCGACCTTCTGAGAGATGATCCAATGTCAACACTTCACGAGCCAGCTTCCATGGCCTGCGCCGGGAAACCGGCGTCACCATCGGACCCAATATAACCCTATTCGTACACATTGCCATTGCGCCAAGTGTAACCCATGGATCTTCAAATGAAAGTATCCCTTCAGTAGTTCGGATCGAAATGGCGTCAGGAATGAAAACACCATCCCATCCTGCTTGTTCAGCTTCATGAGACATTTCAGCGCAAAAACGCGCCGATCCTCCGGGAATAACAAAGCCATATCGCATTTTCTATAACTCCTGCGTCAAATTAGGACTTTTGCTTATATTCTAACCATTTTTCTGGTTTTGAGCAAAGCCTTAAGTCTGCTGATGATTGAAAAGGCAATAGGAGCAGACGCTGCAGTATTAAATATATGGAACTATATGAATATCAGCGCCGGTTGATAGCCGCAGCAAGCGATTGACAACAGACCCCCATCTGAGTTCTTCCCATTTTGATTTCATTGGCTGACCGATAACAATCTGCGTTGCATGATATTCACGCGCAGTTTCTGCTAATTTTGTGGCAATATCTTTACCTTGAACACGAATCACTTCAATACCAAGTTCTTCAGCTAAATAAATTGCGTCTTTGAGAAAGGTCTTCTCTAGCCCCGAGTAATACTTCTTACTTTCAATAGTCACAGCTAAAATTGGCGCTCTTAACCCATGCGCCAAACGCCAACCAACGCGCAGCAATTGCTTTGAGTGCAGCCTGCCGTCAAAAGCAACCATGACCCGCTCTGTTGCAGTTCGCCCCCATGCAGAAGTATGTTCATTACCATCCTTGCGTGTCATCATTTCCAATTGATCTTCGGTTTTTGCAGCAACACAGCGCAAAGCTAACTCACGCAGAGCAGTAAGATTGCTTAGCGTAAAATATTGCTGTAGTGCTTGATTTACACGATCCAGTGGATACACATTTCCGTGACGCATACGTGAACGCAAAGCGTCAGGAGTAATATCAATCAATTCAACTTCATCAGCTTTATCCAGAAAAAGATCGGGCAATGTCTCGCGTTGTCGTATGCCTGTTATTGATTCAATAATATCATTCAAACTTTCAAGGTGCTGAATATTTAAGGTTGTAATTACAATAATTCCAGCTTGCAACAGTGTTTCAACATCTTGATACCGCTTTGTATTATAGGAACCTGGAACATTGGTATGAGCTAATTCATCTACCAACACCACTTGAGGATGCCGCTTCATGATCGCATCAATATCCATTTCCTGCAGCGCTATTTCCCGATAAAGAACATGTTTACGAGGAATGATTTCCAAGTCACCAATTTGTTCCTCTGTAATTGGGCGATGATGTGTCTCAATATAGCCAATAACAACATCTGCGCCTCGTGTTTTGCGGCGGCGTCCCTCATTGAGCATTGCATACGTTTTTCCAACACCAGGAGCCATTCCCAAATAAACCCGCAATCTTCCAAGCTTGCGAGAATGCAAACGTTTGTCATCACTACAACTTGCAAAGGAAGATGGAGAATCTCGTAATTGATAACGATCTAACAACTCATCCGGATTGGGTCGAATATATTCGTTTTGAGAAAACTGGCTCATACTGCGTCTGCCTTATGTTCATTATTTTTTTTGCGCTTGATCAAGCGCAAGATTTAATTCAAGAACGTTAACGTAAGGATCGCCAAATATACCCAAAAAACGCCCATGGATATGTGCGTCAACAATTTGACGGACTTGACTTTGCGTCATTCCACGTGCTTTAGCAATGCGAGGTATTTGGTAATATGCGCCGGCAACAGATATATCAGGATCTAATCCAGAAGCAGAAGATGTAACTAGATCAACTGGTATTGGTGTGTTTGCTGGCACATCAGGGTTTTCTTTTTTTAGCGCAATAATATTTGCCTGTACTTCCGATTGCAAAGCAGAGCTTGTTGGTCCATAATTAGTCCCAGATGAATTGTCAGCGTTATATGGGGAAGGTGTTCCAAGCAGGTTCGTAGTTGCTGATGGCCGCCCATGAAAATATTGCGCTTGAGTCCAATATTGACCAATAATACTAGACGCAATTGGCTTACCATTTTTATACACCAGCGAACCATTTGCTTGACTTGGAAAAAGCGCCTGCGCAATTCCAGTAATTGCAATTGGATATATTATACTGACAAGCCCAGCAATTAAAACCGTCAGTATTATTGCTGGACGCAAGTATTTTAAGATCAACCGCCAAACCGAAGACGCTAAAAAAGCAGATGATTTCGATGTGTTTTGTGTATAAATAGACATAGAAATTTTCCCTTTCTTCATTAAGCTAAATGCAGGAATTGAAGCAATAGATCAATGACTTTAATGCCAATAAAAGGCAATAAAATACCCCCAGCGCCATAAATCAGCAAGTTGCGGCGCAACAGCGCAGCAGCGCCGATTGGCAGGTATTGCACTCCTCGCAATGCAATGGGAATTAATGCTATGATGATCAACGCATTGAAGATCACTGCCGATAAAATAGCGCTGCTAGGTGACGCCAAATGCATGATGTTGAGCGCTTGTAATTGTGGATATGTTGCTACAAACACCGCCGGAATGATGGCAAAATATTTTGCAACATCGTTAGCGATACTAAACGTTGTTAACGCTCCCCGTGTTATAAGCAACTGCTTACCAACTTCAATAATTTCAATCAATTTTGTAGGATCGGAGTCGAGATCAACCATGTTTCCAGCCTCTTTTGCTGCTTGCGTGCCACTATTCATAGCAACGCCAACATCTGCCTGTGCCAGCGCGGGAGCATCGTTAGTGCCATCACCAGTCATAGCAACTAGTCTGCCACCTGCCTGCTGTTCTTTTATGAGTTTTATCTTTGTTTCCGGTGTAGCCTGAGCGAGAAAATCATCAATTCCCGCTTCTTCAGCAATTGCTTTGGCAGTCAATGGATTATCGCCAGTAATCATAATAGTGCGAATACCCATTTTGTGCATCTTCTCAAATCGCTGTCTCATACCTTGTTTCACAATATCTTTAAGATATATAACACCTAAGATTTGAGCGGAATCAGCGCCCTGTGACTTCTGCGCTTGAGCAACAACAAGGGGCGTGCCACCTGCACGGGCTATACGCTCTACTATAGCATTCAAGTCAGCGGGAATTGCCGCTTTCTGTTCAGTTGCCCAAGTCAACATGGCGTCTGATGCGCCCTTACGAATATAAGTTGGGCAGCCATTGATTTCCAGATCAACTCCACTCATACGAGTCGCAGCGCTAAATGGTATAA
>JAKAOI010000233.1 GCA_021812265.1 Chloroflexota bacterium
ATCTCCGCCGCTTGCGGAGTATATGGAATTGGTTGAAATGTCCAGGGGCCGTTGGGAAGATTCATCTGCTCCAGTAAAACAGCCACCAATCCGCCGCGGCGCGCGCCAACTGCGGTTACAGCCGCAACAACTGCAGGATCATTCCATGTTTTATTATTTATTACTGCAATACAAAGCGCGCTTTGCGGGGCATACATTTGCGCGCTGGTGGCGTCTGCAGCCACTGGTGTTTGTATGCCTCTGGAAGACAGTTCGCCTGCTAATGATGATAATTCCGGCTGGTTAGGCGCTGAAACCAGCAAAACATTCGACTGAGATAGTTGTGACACACTTTTCTCCTTTTTAAATACCGCGGAAATTATCTGCTATATTCCGCTCAGCCAAGAATAATTCCCAAAAACTCTAAAATGCAGGAATGGCTTTATTCCCAAGAAAATCTCTTCAGCCAGATACATCCGGCTGACACAATATCTTCTGGCAACTCCTATGATTATCTCATAGTTTTTTACTCGCAATGTAAGGGGTTACAACAGTATTTTTGCGCTAATTTCCCGTAACACGGTCTAACTGCCCACGTTCTCGCGCAAAATGTTCACAGATATAATACGCAATTATAGCTATGGTTGTCACCAAAATAGTAGTAATTATTTGATAAAACAACGTAATTGCCCACCCGGAAGGCATACCCGGAGAAGAATAACCAAGCACCGCTCGACGAGTTAATTCTATCCAATAGGTTAAAGGAATAACCAGCGCAATATCTTTTAGAAATCCGGGCAATATAGTAATCGGAAAAATAGCGCCGGTTACTAGATATAAAGCGCCGGAAATCGCTGTAGACATATCCCATGCGCCGCGCTTCAGCACCAGCGCAAGGCCGGCAAACGCAACGCCAAAACCTATCAGGCTAATAAACCCAATCAGCATAGTTACCGTTAGTAAAAGATAATTTATGCTGAAAATATGGATAGGGATTTTAAGAAACACCACACCAATAATCAGGGTAACAGTAAAAGCAACCGCGGCCATCAAAATACGCGGCGCGGCGCGGCCAATCAAAAATGTGATAAATCGGTGCGGCGCAATATACACATATTTCAGCATAGCATATTCTTCGCGGTCGCTTAAAACCGTTCTGGGAAACTCTCCCATTACCGTATCCACAAACGCCCATGTGGCAGCTCCAACGATTAAATAACCCAAGATCATTGTGTTAACTTTGCCGCCACTGACAACTTCATACATAAACACCAGCACCAGCGCGGCGGAAATTGGTTTACCCAAGATATATAAGGTAAACAGCCATGGATTCGTCCAGTTGCCGCGAGTTTGCCATTCCAGCCAAACCGCAGCGCGAAGAGAATGTATCCAACTATGTGAGTTACGCTGTTCACGTTCGGTTATTGCCATTTTAAGGATAATCTCCCTTCTATTTTAGCCATTTTTTCGATATATTTCAGTGACCAAGACGCCCCCACTAAAAACAGCAGCGCCAACCCGCATAAAATGGCAATTTCAATGCCCGGAGGCAGAAACGACTGCCCTAATTGCGGGAACAACATTTGTCGCATGCCGTCTAGACCGAGCGTCAGCGGAATGACTGACGCTAAACCGCCAATAACTCCACCCAGCGCGCGCACCGGAAAATAAAATCCGGTTACCAAAGATACCGGATCTTGCACAACTTCCTGAATTGCCCACACTTCACGGTTATACATAAGGTACAAGCTGGCGAGCATGGATCCTAAGCCATACAACGCTACCATAGTAAGGATGAAGATGAGAATCAGCAGCGGCGCCGAAACAATTTGGTAGGTAACGCCAAATATCAGCGAGCCAATGAGCAAAATAACTATCGACCTGAACAATGTAGCCACCATGCCGCCAAAAGCCATTCCGGCTAATATCCACAGCATAGATGAAGGAGCCATTAAGTACAGCTCCAAATTGCCTGTTTGCCTTTCCCAGTGCAGCTGCCCTGCCATAGACCACAATACATTCGTCCAAAACGCCAGCATAGCGCCGCCTAACACAACAAATCCGGTATATTGCGGCCGGCCCAGCGACTTATAGACAAACCCAAACGCAATGACCTGTAAAACGGGCAAAGCCACTTCATAAAACACCCAATCGGGTTCACGCGCGGCAGAAACAATGCGCGGATATGCCCGACCGATAAGTGTTCTCCAGCCTAAACGCAATGTTTCACGCCACTGAGAACCCTCAACGTGTTGATTTGGTGATATATCCATCATGTCCATTACACCTCATCCTCGCCGGCGGCTTTATCTTCATCGGAATTGCCGACCAGCCGCATAAATACTTCCTCCAGTGTCGGCTCTATGCGCCGCAGTGTTAAAACATGGCCGCCGGCGCTGCTGATTGTTTGCATTGCTGAAGTAATATATTCCTCATTTTCCAGCGCAATTTGCACTGAAACTTTGCCTTTTTTGTTCATCGTCTGTGCGCTGACTACACCACGCGATTGCTTCAATTCTTCTTCAAACGCGGGCGCCCATTCCGACAATTCAAACTGAAAGCGCGCGTGTTCTTGCAAACCTTTTTTCAAATCGTCTGTTTCTCCTTGCGCAACAATCTGCCCATGATTGATAATAGCTACACGATCACACAATTCATCGGCCTCAAACATATAGTGCGTTGTTAACAGCACCGTCCTGCCAGGTTTTTCCTGCATCCAAGACCGCACATAATCGCGGACGATACGCGAAGCTTCAACATCCAACCCAACGGTCGGCTCATCTAAAAAGAGAATTTCCGGATCAGAAACCAGAGCGCGGCACAGGTTCATACGCTGCCGCATTCCGGTGGAAAGCGCGTACACTTTTTGATTTGCCTGATCACCCAGACCGACTGCTTCCAGCAGTTGATCGATTTTTTTATGCGCGGCTTGGGAAGTAACGCCATAAAATTGAGCAAACATCCACAATTGTTCTCGCACGGTAAGAATGCCATAGCCAGATTGTTCTCCTCCGCTAACCATGGCAATTTTTTTGCGGATGGGAATAACATATTTATTCACATCTAATCCATCAACATAAGCTTCTCCGGAGGTAGGTGATAATAATGTGGTTAAAATTTTGATAAGCGTCGTTTTACCGGCGCCGTTTCTGCCAAGTAAACCAAATAACTCGCCTTTTTGTATGGTTAAACTGACGCCATCCAGCGCCGTTACCGATTTGCCCGCTTTTTGGCCGCCAAATGTAAAACCACTGCGTGATTTATATACTCTGCGCACATCAATGGTTTGAATTGCCGGCGCTCCGGGATATAATTGGGTTGCTGTCATGAAAAAAGTGCCTCCAATATACTACTAAACATTCGGAACATGCAGGTGTACGCTTGCCAAAACGTATTGTTTGCCATATTGCAGCGCCCATATGTCGGGCCGCTCATCAGGCTTTCAGTCAAATGTGTTATTGCGTGTACATATAGCGCTTTATTGACGCGAAAAATGAAACGTGATCAATTCAATTTCCGCAAAAAACCATATAGGCGCATGTTTGCGTGTAAAAGCGTAGGTATATCTCAAAAAAAGACAGAGTTATAGCGCAAAAGCGCAAACACCATACGCAGCAAAAGTTCTGGCTTAATTTCCGTCCTGCAACGAAAAATGGAAAAGGGTTAATTAGTGAGGAAAAGGTGAAGCGCCCCCACAACATAATTTCTAAGCGCATTGAAAAATATTTTTTGAGCCGATCTTCGTTTTACCATCTGTCGAGACGCCCCTTTCTTTAAAAATGAGGAATAATAACTATATTTACCATACCATATTTGTATGATATCTGTCAAACTTATTTCAAAAAATTACAATTAGCCCGCCCAAACCGCACTTATTCCGGTCCGCTTTGAAATGGGAGCGATCTGCCTGTTTCAAGCAAAGTCTTAAGCCCGCTGAGGATCTCATTCCATCCGCCTCCTGCGCCGTGAGATTCGTATTCACCGCGCAGAACAGCTGCCCACAGCGGCGCACCTGTCAAATCATGAGTAACACTCAGCCGCGAGACACCACCCCGCACGGGCTGTATATCATAGGTAACAGTTGTGAAGCCTTCTGCCGCCATTTCAGGCGTCATTGTCATGCGCCAAGTTTGCACAAGTTTAAAAGGCGGATCGACTTCCAGAACCTCACCATCGCTAACAATATCCGGGCAGTTTAACTGCTTCATGCCTTCGTTTGCATAGGCGCAGAAAGCCCCGCCGGAACGTAAATCATATGCAACCAAAGGAGCATACCCATATTTCACCGTCCACTCGGGTTTGGTAATTGCCTCCCATATTGCCTCCGGTGAAGCATAGATATAGATACAGTACAACTGTATAGTTGCGGCGTTCATTGATTATGGGCCTCCGGTTGCGCTTTGAATTTGTCCAGCATTACAGTTTGATGATTATTGAACGCAAACTCCATGCCATTTCATACATATATTCTATATCATTTTTCTGTATATGGCGGCAACATTTTCGGAAATGTGTCAAAGTAACCTGATAGAAATTTCCAACAATTTATGAGAGATTTTACAAAACAGCGCAAAAACAAAATCAAATTTAAAAATCAGTTCAATATAAAAAATATTTTGTGGGCATAAAACATTTTGCGCTGCATTTTATTTTATCACTTGATATTTCCATATATTTTTTGATTAG
>JAKAOI010000234.1 GCA_021812265.1 Chloroflexota bacterium
TCCGATCTCAAAACACTTGTTGTCACAAAAACGCAGTATAAATAAACAAATTATATTGGTGACAGACGGCATGCCAACAGTCTACTGGGAAAACGAGTCTCAAGAGTGGGTGTTTTCTTATCCATACACCCAAATAGCAGAAATGCAAACACTGCTGGAAGCGCGGCGCTGCGCGCGTGAAGGAATCATTATAAACACATTTATGCTGGCGCGAGAACATGGCCTGGTTACGTTTATTCAGGCGCTGACAGAAGTCAATAAAGGGCGGGCGTTTTATTGTGAACCGGAAAATCTGGGTAAATATATTCTTGTAGACTATTTATCTGGGAAAAAAAGCGCCGTTATACACAGACAATAACACCGCGCACAAAACAAATTTTTGTGAACCAGAACAGCGCGGCGCGGCGGGTATAGGCGGCAGATAACAAAGGCAGTTCAGCCGTTTCGCTGAGCTATTCGCCCAAAAAATATGCGTGTAATTTATAGTACTTTAACCCGAATATCGCAAAGTCTTGCAAAGTTGCGCTGAAAGGTATAGTATACGGATAGGTACTTGCTATATATTTTTAGCTGATTTAACTTTATTCTTGTGCTTCGGCTGAATGTTTAACCGGCTTTTGCTGTGAGGATAGAAACAAAGAGATATGGATCAACAGATTTTAGGCGATCGATACGAATTGATGGAGCCGATTGGACGCGGCGGTATGGCTACAATTTATCGTGCCCGCGACACTAAAATGGGACGATTAGTTGCGGTAAAGATCTTACGCGAAATGTATTCGAATGATAAAAAATTTGTCTTACGGTTTCAGCGCGAAGCAAGTTCGGTTTCTTCATTAGCGCATCCCAACATCGTTCAGGTATATGACTACGGGCGCAGCGATGATCTGTATTTTATTGTCATGGAACTCATCGAAGGAGTTGATCTCCGCAAGTATCTGCGAGCCAACGGCGTGCTGGATACCCGCAGAGCAGTAGTTATCGGCCACGATGTATCATTGGCGCTGGGAGCCGCGCACCGGCATGGCATTGTTCACCGCGATGTAAAGCCGCAAAATGTGTTGGTAAATGATGATGGTTTAGTAAAATTAACCGATTTCGGCATTGCAACTTTTTACCGCGAAAGCAACGAACGATTAACCACCACCGGCATGACACTGGGCACAGTACAATATTATGCGCCAGAACAAGCTCAAGGCGAAAATGTTACCCCCGCAGCGGATGTCTATTCACTTGGCATTGTACTATATGAAATGCTGGTTGGACGCCCTCCGTTCGATGGTGATACTCCTGTCGCCATTGCAGTTCGCCATATTCAAGAAGCGCCGATTCGCCCCAGCAGATATAACCCTTCCATTCCTTTATCACTCGAACGAGTTATTTTGCGGTGTTTAGAAAAAGATCCGGCAGATCGCTACCCCGATGGCGACGCTTTAGCCTATGCCTTGGAAACATATGAAAAACAACAGCGCAATTCCGGAAAAATCTCTACTCCAATGGGAGCCGCTAAGGCAGATCCCAATTCTTTTTCGCGCTCTTCCGCAGGTATGCAACCGCCGCGCAGCAGACCGCTTTCACAGCCAAATTACCAAGGCCGACAAAACGGCAATAACAGAGGCGGCAATTCTTTTGCAGATTCTTCGTTTCCCGGCGGCAGAGATGAATTTAACTCAACTATAGAAATTTTTCCAGATTCGACTTCGCCGCGTTCGTCCTTAAAACGCCCCGATGACGATGATGAAAATACATCACCGGTAGCCGGGATGACTACAGTCTTTATTATTGCCGCCGTTATGCTGGTTTTAGCCTTAAGCGTATTTTTGTCTTTTCAATTCAAGATTTTTAGTTTAGGCGGAACAGCAACCGCAACACCAATCATAAAAACTATTGTTATGCCAAACTTAGTGGGAGATACGCTTCAGCAGGCAGAAACCGCCGCCAGCAGCGCCGGACTTACACAAACATTAGTTATTTCTTATAAAACAAATGATTCAACTGATAAACCCAACACCGTTATCAGCCAATCCACACAAGCAAATACATCCGTTCCTGCTGATACTTCCGTCACCATTACAGTCAGTCAACCGCCCAATACAGTAAATGTTCCGGATGTTACCGGATACACCGCTTCTCAAGCGCAAACCACCATCCAACAGGCAGGGCTGCAATATGTGCTGGGAGGTTATGTGTACAGCACAGATATCAGCGTTGGTGATGTCGTATATACTACACCCGGCAAAGGCACTTCTGTCAATCCAAATACGGTCATTAAGGTGTACTTAAGCAACGGCCCGCAGGCAACTGCAACACCTATTGTAACGGCTACACCTACAGGGCTGCCAACAGCTACAGCGACGCCATCAATAACGCCGACACCTACAGGATCACCGTCGCCAACAGTTACACCTACCAATACACCGTCGGCGTCACCGACGCCGTCAACAACACCATAACAGACATAAAATTATGAAAAGACTTTGGGGACCGGCGTTTTGGGTAAAAATAGGAATTAGAAAAGATGAGACGACATAAAGTATTTGAGTGGTTTGTCACTGCAATTGTAGGAACCGGGCTGATTGTGCTGTTTTTAAATAGAGGGATGTTCTTTCGCAGCGCAGCAGCGCAATCCAGCTCGCTTGGCGCTACAGCAGGATCTGTAAATATTGTTGTGGCTGACGCCAAAGCCCGAGCTATCTTGGCCAATATGACGGAAGATGAAAAAATCGGCCAATTGATCATTCCAATGTCGAGCGACACAAGCATGAACGCCGACATGACGGCGTTAATTCAACAATATCATATCGGCGGCTACTTCATTCCCGAATATACTGCCACAGCGCAGCAATTGCACGACTTTGTAAACCAAATGCAAGCCGCGTCACAAATTCCGATGATGATGGTTACAGATTTTGAAGGCGGCGGATGGAATACCCTGCGCGCAGAGGTTGGCGAACGCCCGTACCCCAGCGATATTGGCGCTTCCGGTAACACACAGCTTGCATATCAAAAAGGTATAGAAGACGCAAAATTATTAAAATCAGTTGGTCTCAACGCAGATTTTGCGCCGGTAGTAGATGTGCTGACAAACCCAAACGACACAATTTTATTGGGCCGTGTATTTGGCTCAGATCCAAATCTGGTTACCAAAATGTCACAGGCATATTTGCAAGGATTAGCAGCCGGAGGCATTCCCGGCTGTTTAAAACATTTCCCCGGACTGGGCGCTTCAAGTGTAGATCCGCATAAAGCGCTGCCGGTTATCAATCGCACACTGCAGCAATTGCAAAGTGTAGATTGGGTACCTTATGAAAAATTAATCCCCGAAAATTTGGCGCCAATGATTATGGTTACGCATATCCTCATCCCTGCGCTGGATCCAAATTTACCGGCCAGCGTTTCACCGAGTGTGATTAATGGGTATTTGCGGCATACACTTGGCTACAACGGTGTTGTCGTTTCTGATGCGCTGTTCATGGGCGGGTTATCATACAAATATACTGTGCCGCAAGCGGGTCTGCTTGCCTTTGAAGCCGGCACAGACTTGCTGCTGGGCGCATTAAACGCTGCTCAGGCATTACAAACAATCAATTTGATTAAAGGCGCAATATCTTCCGGTCAAATAACACAAAGCTACTTGGATAACTCTGTGCTGCGCATTTTAACCTTAAAACTGCAATGGGGAATAATTCCGGTTAATTTTACGCTCAATTCCGGAACAGCGGCAACCGTGCTGCAGATTCCCGGTCAAGCGGTTATATTAAACCGCGAACCATCCGACAACATTGCGTAAGTTACAGTATCCCTTAGCATAGACAAATATGACATTTGTCTTGGTCGGTCTTCGCCTTTGCGACAGGCTGACTGCAACAGCCACGACACCCTACTGAATTCGGAGTGCTACTTGTGAGGCAGCTTCTTTTTGGGAATCTGCTTGGTCCGATCCTGTTTCCGGTCAGGAAAGGAGAGAAAAGTGGGAGTCAGTAAGAACGAGGCTGTCCCCTGTGACACAACAGCAGGAACGGCTTTACGCATGATATTGTAGCTCCCATTGACATCGGCATTGAGCATCCGTCCCGTCGCCGTAACAAACTTGCCCCGTTTGGGCCGTTTGCCGACATACTGGTCATGATGTCCGAGCAGTTCGAGATCAAGAAAGCTACATTTACTCGTGTACCTTTCATTGATCAGAATCACCTGGATGCCGACCAACTCAGCTTTATATTGCAACATGGCAATGAAGCGGGCATGGGGAATAAAGACAAACGACTGATTCTTCTTCTTCCCCATCTCCACGTTCTGTTTCCAGAACGCATTTTTGCCTATCACCAGAGTGCCTACTTGCTCACGTACCAACAATTCAATGATGGCATGACTGGCTGTGTGCAGATAGTACTTGATGGAGCGAGTTCGCTTATCCGTGACCTGATCCAAATACCGGGAGTTTTCCTGTTTGCCGGGAAGATGGACCTGTCGCTCAGCGCGAACCTTGTTGTCGTGTTGATTGAGGCTTTTCAGCGGGCGACCGTTAACAAGAAGAGGCCGGATCAATACATTTCCAGCGCGGATCGGTCTTGTCAATCCGGTGTTGTTCCACTAATTGCATCCTAACTGCCCTCACTTTCTTCATTGGTCAATTCTTGAATGACTTTTTCGGTTTTCT
>JAKAOI010000235.1 GCA_021812265.1 Chloroflexota bacterium
GCCCCAGCACAACATCCCAGCCATTGAAAGTCAACGCAAGCGGCGGGAAAAACTTGGTTGGCAGAGGCGATTTAGATAACGTCATTCGCATTGCGCCAAAATGGTCTGCAAGATAGTCTTTGACATCACCCATTTCTTCGACCGGAAAATTTTTTGTATTGGCGTAGCCATGGTCAGATGTAATGACCAGTTGCCGGCCCTGACGCAGCTTCATAAGAAGCTCCCAAAAGCCCGGCGAAGTTAATCCTTGTTGAATCGTGCGTTCCAAATCGGTCACATCCCGCGCTTTGGACTTAAAGAGATCGTCGGGCCATGTATGCCATATAATGATATCATTGCGCGCAGGAATATCATGAATACAATCGGCAAAAGGATCTCCGGCGACATCAGTATAGAGATCGTCGCTTTGCAAAATAAATCCGGCAGGAGCTTCGTTATGTTTTAACGCAGATCTTCCGGATAATCCCAACGCTGCCGCAAAATGATCGGTATCTGTCGGAACTTCGGCGCCGGTTACTCGCACATCTAATGGCGCAATGATATGGCTTTCAAGCAATGAAAGAAGAAGCGGCAATTCACGCAGTGAAAGACCATCCAAAATCAGCACAGCTCGCCCAGTAGCAGCTTTGGGCGCTTGCCACCAACGCTTCAATGTTTCCGCTGTTGTGGGAAAACATACAGGAAATGACTCCCAAAGATCCCATGCAGCGTCGGCCAAAATTCGATCTAATGGCTGCAGGAGATTATGCAATTGCGCGGGAGTTTGGGCTGTCTTGGCGGATTCAAGCGCCGCGTCGGCAATTTTTTCCCAACAAAGTGTCGGATCAGCGCATTCCAATATTAAGGTACGCCAATTAAGAGGTGACATCACATTATCCTTCCTATTCTCCATCATCTGTTTCGATTTCCAGAATTACCTGCTGTATGCCGGAAGGCAAGCGGCTAATGATGTCTTTCAATTGCGCTGCGCTGAGATCTGTGAACTCTAATCGCGCAATTGGAATATTCGAGCGGATATCAGGCGCCCAGCGTTCAACCTCAGATACAAGATTTAACGGCTTCTTCGCCTCACTGCGACGCCGGCGCCATTTTGAAATAACCGGTTGCGGCAATGGCATTGCGCCAATGGGCGATGATGATGTTGTTGGTGGTGTTGTTAGTGTTGTTGGTGTTGAAAATGCAATTTGTGGAGAAGATATTGACTGTGATTGTTCACGTAGGAATTCAACACCATTTGATGGCGCAGCTCCAAGCGTCGATAGCCCAACAAAATTAGGCGGAACTAGTTCCATTTCCCGCAATTCCCGACCGGTTTTAAAAGCTACTCTGCGTAAACGCTCATACGCAGCGCCGGATTCCTCATCACCATTGCGATATTGTAAACTGCCATTCACATTGAGCACAATTGCTCCGGCAGCAACAATTCGCAGAAGCTGCTCACAAATACCGGTTTCACCTAAATATATAATTGCTTCTTGCCCAGAATTGCCGGGCGGTTCAATCAATTCATTGAGCAGATCCCCAACTTTTTTACCGGACTGGGCAAGAGCAAGAACCCGCTCTTTAAAAACATCGACAAGGAAGAGATCGTTCAGAATAATCTGTTCGACTGCTTCGTTCATCTTCCCAATCGATTCTTTAACCGGTTCTATTGTAAACTTGCATTGCGATGAATCTTGATAATTCCAATAGTGAAGTACCGCAAATCGTGTGAAACGCCGATCAAGTATTTCGTTGAGTTTCTTATTGAATTCTGTCTTTGTTGGTGTATATTTAGGATCATTCCATCGATTGGCCAGGGTAATAATACGTATACATTGGATGATCTCTGGATCAGTAAAAATCGATTTTTTATCGGTTTCAGGCAGTAAAAACCGGACCGTGTTGCGGCGTACAGAAACATGTTGTTTAAGCCAACTGCCTAATGTTGCGTCGAGGTTGTCCGGATATTCCGGCGCTACAATCAACACCGGACGTTCCCAGCGCTCGGGATTATCTTGAACATCCAGGACATTCTTCCAAGGTGACAATTTCCAATGAGGATCAAATACAATCACGCGCGCCGCATGTTCTTTATTCGGTGGTGAAAGAAGCATCCTAATATGTTTGCGCAATTCGGTAATATCCTCATCATTGGCAAATAAAGACGCATTGCGTGCACTGGCAAGGAGACGCGCGCGAGGATTCTCTTCCTCGCGGAACGTGTAACGGGTTTCACCATTGACATCTATTTGATGGATATTAAAAGAATTGGCAATGATCTGATTCAGTTCATCACGAAATATATTTTCATCCAAAGAATGATCATTGGTACTATCAACATGCAGTTGTTGTGCAGTAGCTCCATTGTTATTATCAATGCTCAGAGAACGCAGCCATAGCGCGCTCATAATACGATTAATGCGATCGGCGTCAACAGCAATGCCGGCTTCGCGAATTTCGCCAAAATTGCGGAAAGCGACCTGCCGTAAGTTTGATTGATTCTGATCGATCACTACATCGATAAGCGTCTGTACGCTGGCGCTCCGTTCTCTGGCAAGGCTGTAACTTGATGGAGTGAGAATTGAGCATGACGCGCTCCGTTCAGTAAATGTCAGAACCAGGATACGCAGCAGATCGCGTAACCCCTGTGCCTGAGATGAACGCAGAATCTGATCCTCCAATAGAGTAAATAATTCTGGAGAGAATGGCCAGGCAGCAATTACCTCAGCGTCGTGTTGGGCCTGACTGGCCGGCTCATGCTGTTGAAAAAAAAGATGGAAACGAGCTTCACGATAGGGAGCAGTGATAGCGGCAATATCAGCAGGATCAATGTTTTGGCGATTATGGAAAATGCGATGGAGAGCAATTCGTTGATGATCAGTACGTGCAACAGTATCCTTGAAATCAATTAAGAAAGGATCATTGCGATGGATTTGAGCATAAGCATCAGTAGCATTATTGCGTACCGCAACAATTAACAACAGTAAATCAGGGCGTTCGGTGGCAATTTCCGAGAGAGTCTGGATAAAATTGAAGGCCCAGGAACGCCATTTAGGAGCATCATTCTCGGGCATATCCTGCCGACCATCAAACCACGATTGAAACTCATCGAGAATCAGCGCAACAGGTTGCAAGGCGAGCATCGCCTCAATCAGCGCACGAGGTGGAACAAGACTCTGTGACTCCTCGAACCTGCCGCGGAAACGTAAACCTTCTGGATGATGATTGAACAGCAGATCCCACAATGTACTATATGTATTATCTTGCATTGATTCTGTAATTGCATGAAAGCCAGTACGCAAATGGAGATCGTGGATAAGATCCGTTTTCACATCCGGCTGAGCGTCCCACATCCTTGCCCATTCCTCCACATCCTGTGGCGTTGAAAGCGCATGGTGCATACATGCCAGAACATGTGTTTTGCCACGACCACGTTCTGCGATAAGGGCAATCGGTCGCCCATCCTTTTTCGTGCTAATGGCATTGAGGGCTTTTTGAACATCAATTGAAGGATAGGTAATATCAAAAAAATCACGAGAAGGAATTTCGATAGCGCCAGTCTTATCATTACGATAGAAACTAATCGCTGTTTCGCGTAACTGATCGCTTTGGAATTCTTTACGAAGCAGCAAATCGCTCATATCTTGCATAATATCATCCTTATTATTTTTTATATCAAGCATTTATAATATCTGATTTTTAGTATAACATACCACATGCTTTTGTCCAATTTATTGAGAAATGAGAACGATACGCAGCAAAGACTTGTTTAAATCTGAAAACAATTGCCACTCAAACAGTCTCACAAAAATCATTTCATGTCATTCAGCAATAAAAAAACTCCTCTTTCCCCAAGAAAAGAGGAGCAGCAAAAAAACGAAATACTACATACGGCTGATTACCAAATTTGCAACTTGAACAAATTCACCTTGAACGACCGAATCGGAAACCGAACTTAAAAGCGCGGTTCCATTCATACTGATATTCGTAATGCAAAGCAAGAAGCTTCCCACCGCAGCGCATAACACTTTTGCGTGGGCGCTGATATTTCCGCCCGTGATTGTCGAGCTGATATACCACGCCTGATTGCCCACACCGCTAACAGCATGGCTTGTTGCAACAGCGGTATGGGGATAGTTGAAAACTTGCGCAATATAATTGGCGGCGGCGGTGTTTATTGATGTTCCGGATGAAAAATACGCAAAATTCAGAAGCAAGGGAACATTTTTTGCCGCGTCGGTAAATTGGCAGGAACTGGTATGAGCGCTGTTTACAGTCGCTACCCCCACAATCGGGTTTATTGGGCTGATAATTGTATTTGCCTCAGTAAAAGAAATTAAACCTTCGCAAAATGCCGCAGTGGCAGCGGGAATTGTCACTGCAGTTGCCGTTGGCTGCGGCGTCGATGTTGCCGTTGCGCTTGTTGAAGCGCTTCCCGGAGCAGATGAACAGGCTGTAACAAAAAACAGCAGCCCTACGGCTATTCCGCATATGAAATGAAAGCGATTTGATTGCATATACAATCCTCCTTTATAAAACTTCCGCTTGAAAGAGAGGCGCATGGTTCTCGGCTCTGAACCAGAGGGAGGTCTGGGGACACCTCAGAACCCGCATACAAAGGGCGCTCTGCGTTTTGTACATCCCCGATGTTCCGTGCTGCAGCAAAAA
>JAKAOI010000236.1 GCA_021812265.1 Chloroflexota bacterium
TGCTTGCATTTCTTGCTGACTCAAAGAACCAAGAAGAGAACACTGAAGAATGACATTACGGTGTCCTATTTGGGTACGTTTTTTGGGACGGCAGGTCCGCTCTTTTTGCGAAATTTTAACCACTCCCAAACCGCCGCTCTTCTCCTGTATAACTACGGCAGGATAAACGCCAAAGCGTCCCTGCCGGCGTTGATATAACGTTAATATAACGTTGATATATTTAATCTGTGATGTAAAAAATATTTATGAAAATAATTGCCGGATTAGGAAACCCAGGTTCGCGTTATGAAGCAACACGGCATAACGCAGGGTTTCATGTGGTAGATACTCTTGCCCGCGAGCTGGGGCTTTCGTGGAAAAACAGCCAGTTTCAGGCAAGTGTGGCGCAAGGCAATATAGAAAATGAAACTATCTTGCTTGTTAAGCCGCTCACTTTTATGAATGACAGCGGCGTCGCAATCGGAAAAATCATCCGCTATTATAAAATTCCACTCCAACAGATATTAATTATCTTTGATGATTTAGATCTGCCGGCGGGAAAGGTTCGTGTTCGCGAAAAAGGAAGCGCCGCAGGGCATCACGGCATGGAGTCAATTATTGCGCATCTTTCCAGCCAAGAGTTTCCGCGTATAAAAGTGGGCATCGGCCGGCCGGCAAACGGAAAAGTTGAAATCATCGACTTCGTGCTCGGCGCGCCTAAAGGCGACGACAGTATTATCTTGCAGGAAGGCGAATCCATTGCCGCGCAAGCAGCTTTGCTGTGGGCGCGCACAGATATTGCCGCTGCCATGAATGCGTTAAGCGTCCCTCGCAAACCTGACCACTAACCCATTATTGGCGCCACCCAACAGCGCAACCGTCAGCATATGAAGCATAACGGCGCGCCGGGATTCACGAGAATTTGCCCAAATTCCTTTACCGAAATGCGCTCTCTTTTGAATCCGCGCCGCGCGCCGTATAGGCTAATGCAGCCAAACATAATCCGAAGTAAGCTGATCTAAACCAAGCAGTATTTTACCGCTCGAAGGATCGATAACATAGGGTGTTTGATATGCATCTTGCTCCATTGGCTCAATAACAATTCCGTTACTGTCTGCCCGCCAGGAAAAATAATTATACACATTCAGAACTTCTATCAAAACGACATTCGACATATTATTTACCTGCAATATTTCCAAACGGCCAACCGTATTTGTCGCATTTTTCACCAGCGCGGCAACATAAGAGCCATCCGGAGAAAATTTAACAATAAACGAACCGGAAACCTGTGGCAGAAAAACATTATAAAACTGGCTGGATTTGTTCGCGTATACAGTAGTATTTTGTATTGCAATAGGCACAATTTTAAGGTTCGTTCCGGTAGATGTTTGGATAGCCATAGCCAATAATTCAGCGGACGGCGAAATCGACCAACTCACAGTTTCACCACAAGTTTGACAGCTTTCTGATTCAGGCGTCGCATTCAATAAATTTTCTATCGGTGAAACCGTTTCAGCAGGAAGTGAATAAGCCAAAATCTGCAAAGAAGCGGAATCATATACTGAAAAATAAAGAGCGCCTTGCGCCACATCTATCTGGCTGATAGTAAAACCTGAATTGGGAGTATACACAAGCGCAGGTTTACTGCCTATTTTGTAGGTAAACAACATATTATCGGCTAAAATAGCCATAGTGTCGGAATTGAGCCATTTTGCCTGCGAAATACTCTGCAGCTTCCTCCCAAGATTAGTGACAAGAGGAATCGCAACTTCGGTGTTTGTTTGTGAATCCCAGATTATTAACTGGGAATATGCCCTATATGCAGTATCAGGAGCAAAAATAATAATATAGCGATTATCCGGCGACCAATCACCTAAATGAAAATTGACAGGCTGAATATTCGCAATAAACGCCGGCTTACTGCACCCATTGACGCTCCATAAAGATCCGTCGCGGCCGGCATAATAATAGCGCATCATCGCGCCGGATACAGTATTAGCGCATTTTGTGTATGTTTGCGCGCCGGCAGCTCCAAACGCCGAAGGATTCGTCGAACCGATATGTACGCTGTTCGCAAGAGATGTTATATTGCGCTGGCGCATATTTTGCACCGAAACTATCAGCAGCGCAAACGCCGCCACAATACTTACCGCAATCATCACACTGCGATATATCGGCTGCGGCCGCTTTAAAAATATCGGCAGCGGCGCTTGCGGCAGCCGCAATTCAATTTGTCCCGAAAAACCGGGTGATTCGCGCAGAGCGCCATAAATAGACTCATATTGACGCAACACCTGCGAGCAAGATCCACACCCCTGAATATGTGTTTCAATTTGCAAACGTGTCTCTAAAGGCAAATCATTATCGTGGTAGCGCGATAAGTTGCCCAGCCATTCTTCAGATGTGTGGTTTACCAGATCCGCCATAGCAATTAATCCTCGGGAATTTCAGGCTGAAGTGTATCCCGCAGCTTCTCCTTCGCGCGATATAATATCTTGCGAGTATTAGCTTCGGATATTCCCAGCATAGACGCAATTTCATCTACGTCAAAACCTGCGGTTGCCCGCAACAAAATAACGGCCCTGGCAGATTGTGACAGTTCTGCCAAAGCATTGATGATTTCATCCTTATCTATAACAGATCTGGCTGTATCTTCACCGGATATTGCAATAATCGCCGGATATTGTGTTGGCTCTACCGAACTGCTCGGCTGAATATCTGTCAAAGACAGCCAAGTGAACTTATGTTTCCGGCGGATTGAGCTTTTTGCGGTATTTACCGCAATTCTAAATACCCATGCCCGAATATTTTGAATAGAGTTTAAAGAATCTCTGTGAGCGTACACTTTTAAGAAGGTGTCTTGCGTAAGATCAGCCGCCCATTCCTGATCTCGTGTCATACGAAACAAGAAATCAGAAACCGGTTTCTGATATTGTGAGTACACATCTTGAAATAATCGCTTTGCCAGTTCCTCACGCGCTGCGCGAGTTAACGACGCCGATTTCGACGAATCGTTCATCATCGACATAAGCGCATTGCTACGCTGCAGCTGCACATCGTTCATATGCAGCATTTTGCGTCTTAAAGCAAATGTCCGTTTTAAAACAATACTAGTCACGATACACTTCCTTTCGAAGTGCGTCATATGTTCTATGGATTCACTTGTCCGGTGGGACGAATTATCATCTGATTAAGCGACACATGACGAGGTAATTTTAGGACTGTGGATACTATTTCGGCTATATTTGCTGTTTCTAATGGCGGAGTGCCGCCCAGCCAATTATTAACAAACCCCGGCGCATAACCTGCAACATCTTGAAATTCCGAAATTACTACACCCGGAGCCAGCAATGTTACCCGCACATTTTTGCGCGCCATTTCCTGCCGCAACGCCTCACCAATTGCGTTTACGGCAAATTTTGTGGCGCTGTACACTCCGCCGCCCGCTCCAACTACATGCCCTGCGACCGATGATAATAAAAATATATCACCTTGGCCCCGTTCCACAAGCATTGGCGCGCCATATTTCAGTGTAAGCAGCAAGCCGAAAATATTCGTGTCTATCATATCCTTCCAGCGTTTCGTATCGCCATCAACTATTGTCTCCCGATATCCAAACCCAGCATTGGCTATAAGAATATCAGCAGCGCCAAAACGCGCCCGCGTTTCCGCAAAAAGATGTTTCACCGAATCTTCATCGCGAACATCGCATTGCACACTCATCGCCTGCGCGCCCATAGCCGTTAGCTCATCAACCAATGCGTCAATCCGGTCTTTTCGTCTTGCCGCCAAAACCAATTGCACATGCTCTTCGGCTAATTTCCGCGCTGTTTCTCGGCCAATCCCACTGCTGGCGCCTGTAATGACCGCTGTTTTTGTTTCCGTTGTCTGTTCCATGTACTGATACGAAACCTTTCTTACATAAAGGAAGAATAATAAGTGCTAGCCCATATTTCCGGCAAAAATAATGCGCTTACTATCTCTTATAGCATATTTGCCGATTTTTGTATAGTACTTGTGCGTGCAAAAGCGTAACACATAGTACAAAATGCGCGAACACCCCGCTTTCCGAATATGCGCGTCATATTAAACCATAGAAAGTCCACTTTGCGAAATAAACGGATATCGCGAGCGCAACGCCCCGCCATATGCTACAATAATAATACACACTGGCGACAATTCAAGCGCTCCGCGCCGTTTCACCAACTGATACCAGCGTCAGGCAGATCTGCTTATGAAAATAGATTTTTTTGCAATGCTATACGTTATCGCGTGGATATATGGCGGAATGGCTATATATCGTGAAGCGCGCGGCCAAGGAAATATGATCCGGCTGATGGCAGTCATTGCCGTTCTTATCGGACCCTTTGGCATGCTGCTCTATTTAGGGGTTCGCTATATTGGTTATTCCGCGCTCACCGGCTCGTTCATCCGAAGCTCCAAATCTATGCGGCAATATCACAAAACCGACGCTTCCGATCATGTGTGACAATCTCCTTCCCCATAATCTAATTACATTGCCGCGCTAAAAAAAATCGGAAAGCCAAAATTAGCCGTACTAAAGAATTTACCCAAATAGGACAGAAGCTCTCGCACTGTCTTCTTCAGAATCCAATTCCTGCTTCTTTGAGACAGCCACAAGTGCAAGCACTTGGGGACTTACCATCTCT
>JAKAOI010000237.1 GCA_021812265.1 Chloroflexota bacterium
CGGTATCATATTGAAATTCCTATTTTCAGTTGGAATAACAAAAGATTTATTCGTGTTTCTATTCAAGGATATAATACTCCTGAAGATGGCGCAGCGCTTCTCAGCGCATTAAAACACATCTTATAGAAGAGCCGCATGGGGCGGCATACCCATAACAAGTTTTGGGATTCCCTAAATAGATCTCATATGCTTTTTCAAGGTTCAGGTCTATAGCCACTCTGAACACATTTATTAAAACAGGAAAATCAATTAAAAATGCCAGCGCAGAAAGTATTATTTTTTGCTCATCAGGGTGGTGGTTTCATTGCGCCTGAAAACACATTGCAGGCGTTTGAACACAGCCTGCGCTATCAGCCGGATGCGCTGGAGCTAGATATTCAATTAACGCGCGACGAAGAAATCGTCGTTATGCACGACCCATTGGTAGATAGAACTACCAATGGAAAAGGCTTGGTTTCAAGTTATACTTGGGCCGAGTTGCAGCAGTTAGACGCCGGATATCACTTTACAACAGATGGCGGAAAAACATTTCCGTTTCGTGGAACCGGCGTACACATTTCGTTGCTGCGCACAATTTTTGAACGGTTTCCCACAAAATTGATCAACATCGACCTAAAAGCAAATGATCCTGTTCGGGAGCGGAAATTGTGGGAGTTGATCCAAGAATTTCATGCAGAAAAACAAGTAATTGTCGGCAGTTTTTATTGCAAGCCTATCCAACGGTTCCGAAAATTAACAAACAAAGCAGTGGCGACTGGAGCTTGTCCGCAAGAAGTTATGGCATTTTTATTGGGACATTACACTGGCGCATGGAAACGGCTGCGCCCAGAATATTCGGCGCTGCAGGTACCCATAAAACAATCGGGGATACCAATTGTAACCGCGGCGTCAATTCAAACCGCGCATAACATGGGAGTTGCGGTTCACGTTTGGACCATCAATAACAGCGCAGAAATGGATCGATTGATTCAGTTAGGGGTTGATGGCGTCATGACCGATCGGCCAGATATTCTGCGTCAAAGACTGGACGCCGAGGAAAACAAAAAACAATAATTGGCTTTTGCAAGAAATTGGCCCCATATATTGGCTAACATGTAACTCCTATGTTATACTAGGCCTAAAAGGTTATTTTTACGTATATTCAACATCAGTAGAATTGTGGTCAGCGACCCCACGCTTAAAGGCGGGGGCTTGAAAGAGTCCCGATGCTGACCAGATCCCTGAGCAATCAGGAGCCGTTTCCAGGGAGCGTTGAAGTTCGCACGGCAGGATGGCGTCTCAGTCCTGCCCTCTGCAAGTTCGGTGTTAAACAGGTTGATGGGGTACAAAAGCCCGTGCATCGAACACAGTACCGCCTGTAAACCAGATCGAGGGAAACATTACCCGCGCAAGCGGAGACTTCGCAAGGAGTTGGTTATGTCGTATGTGTTGGTGGTGGATCAGCAGCGAAAGCCGCTGGATCCCATTCATCCCGGCCGAGCGCGCTATCTGCTCACCGCAGGGCATGCCGCTGTATTGCGCCGGTATCCCTTTGTGATTATCCTGAAAGAGTCGCAACCTGATAAGGAGCCGGCGCCACTTCGGGTCAAACTCGATCCGGGGAGCAAAACAACGGGTATTGCTCTGGCGCATGACGCATCGGCTCAAGTCGTCTGGGCTGCTGAACTTTTCCATCGCGGCCAGCACGTCAAAGAGCGGCTGGAGCATCGTCGTGTCTGCCGCCGCTCCCGACGCCAGCGTCACACCCGCTACCGGAAACCACGATTTCTCCAGCGCAGCAGAAAAGAAGGATGGCTCCCCCCTTCTCTGGAATCGCGGATTGAGAATGTGCGCGCTTGGGTCCAACGGTTGCAGCGCTGGAGTCCGGTGAGGGCATGCAGTATGGAGTTGGTGCAGTTTGATATGCAGCTCATGCAGAATGCCGAAATTTCAGGAGTGGAATACCAGCAAGGGGAATTGGCAGGATATGAAGTGAGAGCATATCTGCTGGAAAAGTTTGCCCGGCGATGTGCGTATTGTGGCAAGACCGATATGTCATTGGAAGTGGAGCACATAACTCCCAAATCCCGAGGAGGAACCAATCGCATCTCGAATTTGACCCTTGCTTGTCACGAGTGCAATCAAGCCAAAGGGAACAAGACAGCAGAGGAATATGGCTTTCCCCACGTCCAGGAACAAGCCAGACGTCCCCTCAAAGATGCGGCTGCCGTCAATACGTCCCGATGGGCGCTCTATCATACTCTGCTTGTATTGGATTTGCCAGTAGAAACCGGCTCCGGAGGCAGGACAAAATGGAACCGGATACAGCGACAGTTGCCAAAAACCCACTGGATCGATGCGGCCTGTGTAGGAGCATCGACACCAGAACCTCTGGATTGTTCTCACATCCATCCATTGCTGATAACAGCGATGGGAAGGCATTCCCGGCAGATGTGTCGAACGAATGCCTATGGATTCCCTGATAAGGCTGCCAAAGAAACCAGTGTGGCAGGAGGATTCAGAACAGGAGATATCGTGCGGGCGGTTGTACCAGAGCCAAGCAAGAAGGCGGGAACCTATGTGGGACGCATTGCCATTCGAGCCACAGGCTCCTGCAATATCAAGACCAGCGCTGGAACGATTCAGGGGATACATGTACGCTATTGTCAGCCGCTGCATCGAGGAGATGGGTATAGTTATGCAAAAAGGAGTGGCGCTTCCTCCCCATGCCTAAACGCAGGGGGAGCCGCGCCTATATTTCGATGAAAGATGGCTTATAATTTATGATGTCCGGACCACAGAACTCTCGAACCCTTGGTCCCTACCAAATAGATACACTCATTGGTTCGGGGCCATTAGGAAATGTATATCGCGCGCGCAGCGCAGCGCAACCAGAAGCAGAACTTGCAGTAAAAGTTCTGCAGTCGCCCCTTGGCCAATTACACACCGTGCGCGATCGGTTTCTCGTTACATCACAATACGTAACCAAGCTGGAACATACCCACATATTGCCTTTGGAGTACGCCGGTTCGGAAAATAACGCAGTTTTTTCGGTTTCCCCATATGTGCAGCAGGGGTCACTGGCAAATGTACTGGCCCGCGGCAGAATGGCGCCAAAAGATATTGCGCCGCTCTTCCGGCAAATATGCGAAGCGCTGATTTTTTTCCATAATCAAGGGTTAGTGCACGGCAATATTAAACCAACCAACGCGCTTATCTACCAAGACAGGCATATTTTATTATCCGATTTTGGGCTGATGTGGGAGTTGAAAGATATCGACCCTGCCCACCCGATTATTTTGCCGGCAATGGCCGCCTATATTGCGCCCGAACAACTGAATGGCTATGTAGACGCACGCGCAGATATTTACAGCGTCGGCGTGATTATCTATCAAGCGCTAACGGGCCAGCAGCCGTTTGTTGGGTCTACCGTCTTTGAAACGCTTTCTCGCATTCAACGCCAGCCCATTCCGCTGCTGTCGCAGATTCAACCGCCGATTGCGCCCGGAGCCATGGCTTTTGATGATGTGCTGCGCAAAACACTGGCAAAAGATCCCGCCGCGAGGTTTCAAAACGCGCAATCGCTGCTGAAAGCACTGCTGGAAGCCGGACAATTGGCAAATGAAATGCCATCCAGAATTCTGCCCAGTGTCCGCCCAAAAAGTATCCCTCTCAGCCGGGCAAATTATCCCGGCGCCGCGCCGCAAATACAGCAACTTCCGGCGCCACAGCAGCCCTTTGCCCAATATCCGCCAGCTGCGCCGTGGTCGGCTCCGTTGCCAAACAGGCCGCCAGCTGCGCCCAATGTGTCTGCGCAGCCACCTGCGCAGCAACGCACACCACCCCCGCAAATGCAACAGATGCGCCCGCCGCAGCAACAACAAAATCCAGTTCAGCCGCCGCAGCAGCAACACGAAATGGCCGATTTTTATACTGCGCGGCATTCCTCTCTTCCGCAAAATGATCAACCAAACACCGATTCGCTTGCTCATGGCCAAGATACGCCGGATGCGGAATATAGCGGCTCATATCAGGAAGATTATCCGTCTGTACAAGTCCGCTCAATTAAAGATAACCGAGGCGAGGATGATGAGGATAGCGAATCACAGTATCTTTCCGGTTACCATCAGTCAAGCAGACGTAATGATAATTGGGATGATTCTTACACATCACAGGAATCGTCTCAGCGACATTGGATTGAAGATGATCGCGAAGATGAATATTCACGGGAAATGAGCCGCGCATATCCTTCCCGTCCCAGAAATTATGACGATAGCAGAAGTAAAGGCTACAGCGATAACAGCCGGAAAATGCCCAGATACCGCGAATATGACCCACCCGCCGATTCTGCAAGATATGCAGCAGCGGCGCATTCGGAGTCGATAAATGCGCTGCGAAAAGAAATTCAACAAGAGCCGGAAGCGCCGGTCAAGAAAAAAAATCATACGCTAACTATATTAAGTATTAGCATTATTATTGTGCTGTTATTTAATATGTTTCTGATCGTTGTGTATGATCCCGGCATATGCCCCAAGCATTCATGTGACAGTCTGCATAGTAAAATTATTCAGCTCATTCCTGCGCTGGCGCCGCACAGTGAAATACTAAAGCCCAGCAACACCGGCTATATTAAAGAAATCAATGCGGCGCAGATTTAACTTGA
>JAKAOI010000238.1 GCA_021812265.1 Chloroflexota bacterium
TTCAGATACAAAAAACATGGCATAAAGAATTGACACGTCTTGTGCGCCGCATAGAAAATATTAATCCTACTTTGAACAAAGCAATAGATCCCAAAGTGATAAAATCTATTACTGATTTTCGGGATAAGCTGTTTCACATTTCGGATGAAGATGTTAATCATGTTAAAAATTTAGCCCGAGAGTTTGGCCCCGATGGCTGGGAACATGAAAACGAGCTGGGATGGGGCGCGTTTACCGACGCCGCTTCGGAAGCGTTGTATTATCAATATTTTGCCTTAAGCGCTGAACAAGCCCGCAAGCGGCGCAAAAATCCCTTTAAGATATTTTGGTATTTTATTCTGTGGGCTTTTACCGGCTATGGTGTAAAACGCGAGCGCTTTATTTATGCCAGCGTCGTAGTTTTGGGTTTATTTTTTCTTGCATATTGGCTGAATAGTTTTACCGGCGGCTCCGGCGCGTGCGCAACACACTACGGCATATGGCATGCAATAATTGTATCCCTGGAAAATCTTCAGGGATCAAATAGCAATACATACACCTGCGGCCACTTTACCGAACCGTTGATCATTGCAGAGCCGTTTATCGGTTATTTCTTATTAGCTACTCTTGCCGCCTTGCTGGCCGAAGAATTGATTGACTCTGAACGATAGCGCTATTCTGCTTGAAGCGTTACCCGTTTATTGCTATAATGCTTGCAGCAACATATTCAAAGGAATCATTTGTATTATGCCTACCCCCGGATTGGAGCAGATTCTTGATTATGCGCGCAGGCATGGGCTTTCTTCGGCTCCCGAAGCGCATATCACTCTTTTAAGCCGCAGTTTCGACAGCGCTTTATACTCAATAGCCGAAGCTAAAGACGCTGCCGATTATGTTATTTTAAAGTATTTTGCGCCTGACCAAACAGATTTAGCGCGGCGCGAGGCCGAAGGTTTGCGTGTGTGCGGCGCAGTGGGGCTGGCCCCCGAACTGCTATCGTTTGACGATATTGGCGCAACTGTTGGCGGCCCTATTGTGGCGTATCGCGAACCGCGCTCGCGCTCGCTGGGAGATACTCGCCTTACTGATGACCATGTGCGGCAGTGGTCATTTCTGCTTTTAACGCTGCATCATCTTTCCGCCGCTAAAGTGCAGCATAATTCCATTCTCAGCGCAACGCTTACCCAATGGTGGGAACGCCTGCAGCCGCTATGGAATGAAACCCGCGCCGCATATAGCGACCCAGCTTACGCTCCCCTTATTGAAGGATTAACACAATTGCGTTCGTATGTAGATGTGCATGTGCAGGCAAACAAAGATCTTTGGGTAAATGTGCCGCGTCGTCCCTGCCACGGAGATCCTATACCTGTAAATTTGATGGATACCGGTGAAAGATTATTGTTGACCGATTGGGGCGGCTTTGGTCTTGGCGATATCGCTATGGAGATCGCGCGCGCAGCAGCGTTGGCTGCTCTTAATGAGGAAATTTCCAGTGAACAATATGTGCATTTGATGAACGATTATATTGCCGGCGCCTCAGATCTGAAAGACTCTACCCTAGAGCAGCGGGTGCATATTTACGCTTCGGTCTTTCCGTTCGGATTTACGCTGTTTATGCTCACCTTCTTGGCAAGAATACAATCAGATGGACCGGAAACTACTTTGGTGGAAGATCCTGCTGTGTATCGCGGAAGAGGCTTAATGGCGGTTGCTCGCAGTTTGGTGTGGATTCAAGACGCGCTGGGCCTGCAAGTTGTTGCGCCGAATGAAGCGCTGGCTCCGTTTGGGCAGATAACTATAGCGCGTTCTTAGATAAAATTATTGCTGGCCGAATAGCGCGGTGAACACATCTTCGGTCAGCATCCCCTGCACTTCCAAGCGTTTTTGTTTGCCGGAAGCCCCGCGTGTAATTGTAATCCGCGATTTAGGTATATGTAATAGCTCGGCCAGCAGCGCGCATATTGCTTCGTTTGCTTTTCCTTCGTGAGCTGCCGCCCTCACCCAAACATGAACGCAGCCATCTTTTAAGCCTATGGTTTCTTTTGAGCTGTTTGGGTGAGCGACAATGCGCAGAAGAGCTGTCATTTTTTCCATAACGACCGGCGATTTCTTTTTTTATTGCTCAATTTTGCGTCGAAAATTGTCTATAAAAACAAACCCTCTTTGCAAAATCAAAAAATTTCGTATAATACAAAATATACTACAACTTGGGGCAATTTTTGCCGCCTGCAATATCAGTTTAACAGTTCAGGATAAAATCGATGGCACATAGCTCCGCGGCTGCATCCGGCCGCAATAATAATTCAACCGATCCGCGCGTATTTTATGATCCATTCAACGATCCCAATAAAGCCAGTGTGCTGGCCGCAGTTTCTGAAAACAGACTGGAGCAATGCTCGGCGTTTTCCGTAGCGGGGCCGTCAAATATCGCTTCTATGGCCAGTATAACGGGCGGCGCGCTGGCGTTTTTAACGTTATTTGCCGCTGCCGCTTTGGCAATATCCGTAAATTTGGCGCATTCCGGCGGCGCGGTTATTGCGTTGCAAGGTTTTGCTTTTCCCAGTTTCATTGTTATTAATATATGTACGGCATACGCTATGATATCGGGACACAATACCATTCAAGTGTTTTTCATGCGTTTATTCGGCGGTTCCCCGGTTCTTACACTTAACGAAGCGTATATCTTTACATGGATGGCTCCGCAGCAAGGCTATTCGCGAAAAGCATATATTGCTATATTGTTGGCTCCGTTTGCCACAGCTCTGATTATTTGGCTGATGTGCCTGCTATTGCTCCCTATGTTTGCGGGATATTTGCTGGCGCCGTTGGCTGTGTCTGCGGCTTTGCTGGGACCAGACGCATGGCTGGCCGCGGCTGCAAATAAAACCGAACCATCTGCCGCAGTGTTTGCTATTCAGGGTAAGGCGTTTATTGCGTATCGCGCCGGAGCGGCGGCAAAATAGTGTAGGGGAGCGTTTACGCGCAATTGCGGCGCTATAGGCAGTGCGCGGCAGCAAAATATCTGCGGAAATACAAAAGATTGTATCAGCGGAATTGCTGAATTTTCTTTCGCAAAGCGAGCAGTTCTTTAAATGCGCGAATAATCACCGAAATTTTGGCTCCTGTGGGTGAGCCTTTGGTGCGCGGCAAATGTGTAACAGGAATCTGGAAAATGGGGATATTCATTTTCTGTATTTTGCGCAGCATTTCGGCGTTTATGGTTGCCCCTTGCGATTCAACGCCGCACTTGCGTATTACTGTTGTGGGAAATAATTTAAACGCGCAGTCTATATCGCGTATGCCACGCAAACCAATAACAACTTTGGCTGCCTGTTTCCATCCCCATGCGTTCAGTTTGCGCATAACAGGATCTCTGCGGGGCGCACGGAATCCAATAATAGCGGCGTTGGTATATCGAATATGTAATTTTAAGAAAATAGCGATTTCGTGAATATCGAATTGTCCGTCGCTATCCATAAAAAAGAGCAAATCGCCATGCGCGCCGGCAAACCCGGTTAACAGCGCGCCGCCATATCCTTTATTTGGGCTGTTATGCAAGGCTGTGACTGTTGCGTCTTGCAGCATGAGTTTCTCGGCGATCTCTCCGGTTAAATCTTTACTGCCGTCATCCACAATAATAATTTCCATATTAGGGCAAAATATGCCCGAGGCGTCTAAAACCTGCTGAATTGTCTCTTCTAATATGGCTTCCTCGTTATACGCCGGAAGTATCACCGATATATTTTCCCAGCTGACAACCGAAATAAATTGCATGATATCCGCTTGAATATTTTGCAGAGTTGCTTGAATATTTTTTAACGCGGCTGCGTTATTGTTTTGATCATCTGATTCATCTGCGGCATACTTCAGATTATTTAGCAGCGCGAAATAGGATCGCTTCAACATGTCGATGGCTTTTACCGCCGCTTTAGCTGCTTTTTTACCGGAAGATCGCCGGGCAGAGAATGGTTCGGGGATATCAATTTTGGTTTTCACTGAAGGGGGAAGACATGCTGCAGCGGCTGCTAAACTGCGCCGCGCCTGCCAAATATTTCCATGGATCAGCGCGGTGACCCCTGCAGTAATGTTCTGCAGCAGTTCGGGATATTTCAGTGTATCGTCGTTTAGAATATCCAATGTAAAAGCAGTGTCCTCAAGATTTTGTTCTTCAGAAGAAAACATCACAATATCTCCCATAACAACATTTACACACTTTCTATTACAATATGGCAAGAATTTGCTTCTTGATTTGACCGGATAACAGCCGATGTTTTGCACAAACCTGTTGCCTGTAAGGCTTTTGCGTGCGCTTCTGAATAGTTTTGCTGCATAAAGAGACAGAAATGTTTCCCGGCGCCTTGCGCATAATACAATTATCAGAACTTTCGCTGCAGCATGGAAAATCGGGGATGTACAAGAGGCGGCGCCCCTTATACGAGGTTCTGGGGTGTCCCCAGCCTCCCTTTGTTGCAGATACGAGAACCATGTGTTTTTCTTTCAAGCGAAAGTCCTAATAATATCGTGTATTTAACAATAAATAAAATCTATAAAAATAGTGTAAATATTTATCAAAAAATGTTACAAAATTTGCTTTGCGCCGAATATATGTTAAAAAATTGTAAAACTGTTGACACCGCATGTTTAAGATC
>JAKAOI010000239.1 GCA_021812265.1 Chloroflexota bacterium
TCCGATCTCGAGTCGCATGCGGAAAAGGCATTCATCTTCACTGCCGCCGTAGGCGCTGCATCCGGGCAACTCAGGGGCGTTAGCTTCCACCATGCCGTCAGGGTACACTTCAATATTAATCATATATTGCATGTTCATGAGGCATACTGCTCCAATTTACAATCAATAAAACAAGGCATATTCTGTTGCTGGGCAATCCCATAAGAACAGAATTTTTATGTGTGTATATACTCCGGAAGCAGCGCAACACAAGGTGAGGAAACAGCGGCGCTGCCGGAAATATACAAAAATCAGGCTGATTTGGCTTGCAGCTTTTTATATTTGGCGCCGCTTATTTCGCCGAGCGCGATAAGAGCAATACCAATACCAAGGTGCAATATTTCAATAATCCAATGGCCGTTTTGCGGCAGGATATTTGCCTGATATCTGCCAAAGAAATATGCTGCAATTCCAAGAACAATTGCCCCGGCGGCCAGTCCAGAAGATCCGCCGCGCATTGCTTGTACGGAGCCTAAAATAATGACTGCAAGGACAATCATAACCCCGGAAAATTCGTGAATCAGGAGCACAGTGTTATTATCTGCTAAGCTTGATACAAAGAAAAAGATAATACCTAAGACTAACGCAATGGCTCCGAAGATTCGCACACACATTGCAGCGATGCGAACGAGAATACTCATAAAAAAAACTTGGTTTCCTTATTTGCTATTTTGACGAACGTTTCGCGTTGTCAATTATTCTTAGTATATCATGGAAATGTTTATTTGGTGGGAGATATGAATCAAACTGCCGGTGTTGCTGAGTAACTGAGGGGAATAAATGGAGGTATGCGCTGCAATTTCTTTTTTTCTGCGCCAACGCTCTGGACATTTGCATGGGAATAGTGTATAATACACCTGTCTGATTTTTTTAGACAGGTATTTTGCGGGAATAGCTCAGTGGTAGAGCGCCTGCCTTCCAAGCAGGATGTCGCGAGTCCGAATCTCGTTTCCCGCTCCCAATTCTCTCAGAAAAGCTCGCCTATCCCGGTCTCGTATGAAGCGGCCGGTGGTAGGTTTTTTTGTATTTACCGCCGAAAAATGATGAAAAATGGCGCATCTGAGCGACTGCCACCGTGTTCTATATGTGTTTTTTTAAAATACTATTTTCCATTTGCCGAAAGGAATGCTATCCATGACACAATTAGATTTTGAAGCAGCGCCGCCGCTGGTACGCCGCGCGCCGCAAACTGTTTTTTTTGCGCGCGCCGCCGGGCTGCTGATTATCGCTGCCGCCGCAACCGCTGCCATCACTGCTATTTGGGGTATATTTTATCATTCCGGCATAAACTATCCCAATTGGGCGTCCGCAGTTTTTGCGTTGGCGGGTCTTGCCCTTGGCTTGATAGCCTTGGCGGCAATTGCCCCGAATAGATTCAGTCGATCGGTTTTTTTGCTGGTTTTGGCGCTGCTCTTCATTCATATTGTTTGGGAGACCAATTGGTTTAATATACGAATCTTTCCCTTTATTGCGAATTTTCCTGACTATTTTCCCGGTAATAGTATTTTTTCCATGTCCAATAGCCTCGTTCAAGCGCAATTTCTCATGGGGTATTATGGTATTCCCCTCCTTGCGGGTGTTGCGCTTATTGCGCCAGTATGGTTATGAAATGCATAGAAATATCATAGTTTCTGGCGCATTAATTTCCCGACGAAGCAATGAATTTAGGGTGAAGTTGTTTGGTAAGTAGGCAGGAAGTATCAAATTTTTGGGTTTCAATTTGGGCATAAAAATGCTACTATATAGTTATGTTTTTATCTGAATATTAGATAGCAGGTATACTATTATGACTATCCCCGGTTTTCAAGACATCATGTATCCATTACTTGAGATTGCTAAAGATGGACAGGAACATAGTCTTGATGAGGCAATTGAAACGCTTTCTTCCATATTCAATTTGAGTCAAGATGATCTGAATGAATTGCTTCCTAGCGGCAAACAACTAAAATTTAGTAATCGTGTTGGGTGGGCGCGTACATACTTGATAAAAGCTGGTCTTCTTGAAAGTACAAGGCGGAAGATGTTTCGAATTACTACTTCTCGTGGGATGGCAGCGCTCCAAGTTAATCCTCCAAGAATTGATGTAAAGTATCTTTTGCAATTCCCTGAATTTATTGAGTTTCATACGCCACGAAGCAACAATAATGAATTAAGCAATCAAAGAGATGAGAATATTGTAGAAGATCAAAATTTTACTCCTATAGAACAAATTGAGTTAAATTATCAAAATTTTAGGAAATCTCTTGCACAAGATTTGCTTGAAATGATCAAATCAGCTTCGCCGAAGTTTTTTGAGAGCCTTGTCATAGATTTATTGCTTGCCTTGGGATATGGCGGCTCCAGAAAAGACGCAGGCCAAGCCATTGGCCAGACTGGTGATGGGGGTATTGATGGCATAATAAAAGAAGATATATTGGGTCTGGACATTGTCTATATACAGGCAAAACGTTGGGATAATAATAACGCTGTTTCGCGGCCAAATGTACAGGCTTTTGCGGGGAGTCTTGAGGGAAAACGTGCCCGCAAAGGTGTTTTTATTACGACTTCTCGGTTTACAAATGATGCTCGAGAATTTGTAAATATAATTGAAAAGAAAATAGTTCTTATTGATGGAGAGCAATTGGTCCAATTTATGATAGATCATAATGTTGGCGTTACCGAAGTTGCGTCATATGTAGTGAAAAAAATAGATAATGATTATTTTAATGATGATTATTCATAACTTTGTATATACTCTGCTCCAAAAAATACCGCCTGAATTTGCTCTGTTTATTCATTGGGAATAGTGACCATGTCAACCGTATCGGTTTTAGATAGAGATTGCTGAGACTGCTTGTTGTTTTTGCCGGTGGTAAACACTAACCAGAGTACGCCAGACAATATCCATATGGCAGTGATAATTACTCCTGAAACCGGCACACTGTATGTTGCAAGAAGGCCAATGAGCAGCGTTGATAACGCAAAGCCAATAGTAGTTGTTGTTTCATAAACAGAATAAAATCGGCCTAACATTTCGTCAGGGGTATCTTCCATGATGAGCGTATCCGTTGTTGCGTCTTCAATACTTGAAAAAACACCTCCTATGAATAGCAGCGGAAGTGATAGATATACAATGGCGCTTTGGGTAAACAAACCCATAAACAATCCTTCAAATATTGTGGCTAACCCGATTATGCTGGCATATGTCATTCTCGAATGCATAACTCTCGTTGCAACCAGCGCTCCTGCGAGTGAACCTGCTCCGATGCTTGCATATACCAGCCCAACATTGAGAGGACTGGAATGCAAACGTGTTACAGCAACCGCGCCTAATAAAACGTTTATTCCACCGGCAGCTAAACTGACACCGAATCCCAACCAAATTCGATAGAATAACGATTTGGTCTTCGTAATAGTTATGAAAGCTTCGTATATCTGCCTAAATGTATGTACAGGATTCAAGATGACGGATGCAGCTTGTTGATCTGCCTCATTTTCAAGCTGCTTAGCAGGAGAAATGATTGCAATAGTTGCTATAATGATGAGGCTAATTGCAAAGGTAGCTGAGTTAATAATAAACGTTACGTGTGTATTTATTAATAAAATGACCCCGCCTAAGGCAGATCCAACAATCATTGATATAGCGCTGCCTGAAGACATCAGAGCATTGGCTGCGGGTAAATCAGAAGCAATTTCCTTAATGAATGTCTGTTTCACCGGGCCAAATACAGAACCGGCGGATGTAAGTAAAAATGTGGAAACGATTAATATCCATATAGCAGATCCCGTTGTAATAAATACTGGCGCTAAAGACAGAATAATGCTAAAAAATTCCAACACAATCATAACTACACGTCTATTCGCGTTATCCGCCAATATCCCGCCATAGGCGCTGAATAATATGTCGGGAATCATCTTTGCCAGCATATAGAGAGCGAGCATAAATGGGTCTCGTGTTAACGATAAAATGAGAAACACTGACGCAATAGTATAGATCGAGTTTCCGATAGCGCTGGTCGTTTGCCCGATCCAAAACAGTCTTATTGAAGCATTGAGTTTCGATGTTGTTTTTGTAGCCATGTGGTTCAACCATTCTGCTTTGTTTCTTTTGCTATTTCTACAGTAGTGTGGCATTGCCGCGTCACCATTTATTATAGAAATAGCGCCAGTTTTTGCGTTCTTGCGATCGTCTTGAGTTTGTAGAACTTTCGCTTGAAAGAGCAGCGCATGGTTTCTCGTATCTGAAACAGAGGGAGGTCTGGGGACACCCCAGAACCCCGTACAAGGGGCAAATGCCCCTTGTATATCCCCGGTTTTCCATGCTGCAGCGAAAGTCCTGGTTTGGTTTATACGTTTCTATAGCCTGCCTTGCTTATGTATTACTCCAATTCATGGGGAATGCGTCGCAGGCATACACTTCCAAGGCCGCTTTAAAGGCTGCAAGGGCAGTTTCCCGATTCTCCGCTTGGTTTCCTGTGATCCGATCGCGATAAGCCAGTCCCAGATTATTTTGCGTCTCTGCCCACTGAACCGGGAAGTCCTGTCGCGTATAGATTGCGCTCGCATATTTCAATGCAGCAATGCGTTGCTCTATGTGGAAGGTAT
>JAKAOI010000240.1 GCA_021812265.1 Chloroflexota bacterium
GCTCGTGGAACTACATTTCCTGGTACGCGCGTGCGGCGTATCGCGGCAACTACGGGCTAGTCAGCTCGTACATCGATAGGGGCGCTCGCCTTGCTGTCTCGCGTTTTGTGGCTGGCTCAAAATAGAGGAACGAATCCCACACATTGAAATGTGTGGCTAGTTTTTGCTGGCGGAAATGGTGTCATTGCTCTCCATGTTCCGTCAGGTCCACAGGTGTTTCAGGACATTGTCACAATGATTGTTTTGTCGTTTATATCTAGCCACATGGTTTACCATGTGGTTTTCGTTGAAATGCGTCGCCATGTGGGGTTCACCGCATGGCATAGCTATGTATATTCTAGGCTGGGATGTTTTACCGGTGTCCCTCTCGCAAATCGCTATTTTGCGGCGCGGCGCCTGGCGAGCCATCGCGCAATTTTTGCTTCATATCCCATTGCGCAATCGCTGGGTTGGTAAAATTGCTTGCCCTGCAAAGACTCCGGCAAATAACCTTCCGGTTGTGTTGCAATTGGCGGCGGCATTGTCGCGTCTTCAGGGTCTGGCCCGATTTGTGAATACATATCTTGTGAATAAATATATCCCGTTCCATAGTGCTGCTGCTTCATGAGGGATGTTGGGGCATTGCGGATGTGCAATGGAACCGGCGGCGCATTTCCCGCTTCCAGCTCGGCTTTTACTGCCGCGTATCCCATATACAGCGCGTTGGATTTTGGCGCACACGCTAAATATACTGTCGCTTCCGCCAGCGCTAAAGAACATTCCGGCATGCCAACCATGTGCGCGGCTTGCTGCGCCGCAACAGCTATACTTAACGCTTGCGGATCTGCCAAGCCGATATCTTCACTGGCCATACGCAGCAATCTTCTGGCGGCAAATTGCGGATCTTCACCCGATTCTAAAATCCGCGCCAGCCAGTACAGCGCTGCGTCCGGATCGGATCCGCGAACAGATTTGTGCAGCGCCGAAATTAAATTATAATGTTCCTCACCGGCGCGATCGTATAATAGGGTTCCGGTTTGCATTGTTTGTTTTACCAAATCCGTCGTAATGCGCCGGTTTTCTTCGGTGGAATGTTCTGCCGCCAAAACCGTTGCAGCGCAGATTTCCAGAACCGTCAGCGCCATTCTGGCGTCCCCGGCAGAGCGCTGCACTAAAAATTGCAGCGCGTCTTCATCTATCGTTATATGGTCTTTGCCCAGACCGCGTTCACTGTCATGCAACGCGCGCTGCAGCAGCGCTTGAATATGCTCCGGTTGCAGCGGCTGCAAGGTAAATACTCTGCAGCGGGAAAGCAGCGCTGCGTTTACTTCGAAACTTGGATTTTCGGTGGTTGCGCCAATAAGTGTGATAATACCGTGTTCAACATGAGGCAGCAGCGCGTCTTGTTGCGCCTTATTAAAGCGATGTACTTCATCCAGAAAAACGACGGTTTTTTTATGTGAGGACTGTAACAGCCGCCGCGCGTCATCAACTACCCGCCGAAGATCTGCCACACCCGATGTAACAGCGCTTAATCTGACAAAATGCGCCGACCCGGTATGCGCAATCACCTCCGCTAAAGTTGTTTTGCCGCACCCAGGAGGTCCCCAAAATATCATGGAAGGAATTCTGCCGGAGAGAATAAGTTTTCGCAGCGGCTTTTCGTTGCCAATCAGCGCGTTTTGTCCCGCAATTTCATCCAGTGTTTGCGGGCGCATGCGCGAAGCTAACGGCTCTGCGAGCTGTACAGCTGCGGTGTTGTTTGCAGAAGAATCTTCACCAAACATGCTGATTTGCTGGTTATCGTTTTGCGGCATAATTCCCTACCTGATTTCTGCGCAAATACACGAGATGTTCTTGGATTTGGCGCAATTCTTGTTTAGCATACCCGACGCAGTCGATTTAATTTTGCGGCAGTACCATAGAAATCTGAGCGGAAGCTCAGCATACGCAGAGGATACGTGCCCCAAATTTCGCTGCATTCCTAATTCAAGGTTCATGTCTATAGTACATTATTTCTTTTCAGATCATTATATCACGCGCGGCAGTTTTCGGCCATTCCTACTAATATTGTGGAAAATGTTGACAGACTGGAAGTCATCTTATATGCTATTAAAAGTATATATGCGCATGATAAAGATGAAAGATATATTTAGGAAGGAGGATTGTCAGCAACCATATGTCTCATTTGGCTGTAGGCGTTCTTCTTGCTCATCGTTACCGGGTAGAATCGGTTATTGGCAGCGGAGGCTACGCTACTGTTTATAGGGTAATACGTAAAGATAATGGCGCGACGTTTGCCATGAAGGAAGTTGCCGAAACGGATCCGAAAGTGCAGCAGCAATTTGAAGTGGAGGCTAAACTGCTGCAAACCGCGAATCATCCAAATATTCCCCACGGATATGACTTCTTTCAGGAACAGGATCGCAATTTTTTGATTATGGATTATGTTGAGGGGAAAGATTTGGAGCAAATGCTTGCAGAATCTTTACGCTCTCGCGGGGAGCCGATGGATGAAGCGGAAACATTGCGTTTGCTGATACCCATTTGCAGCGCGCTGGAATTTATGCATACCCGAAAAGATCCAATTATTCATAGAGATATTAAGCCGGCAAATATAAAATTAAACGCACAAGGCCGGCCGATTTTAATAGATTTTGGTCTCGCGAAAGTTGCCCAACCGGGAACGCAAACGCATCAGGGCGCGCAGGGAGTAACCCCCGGCTATGCGCCGCCTGAGCAATATTTAGCGCAGGGGCTGACAGACGCCCGCACAGATATATATGGTATGGGCGCCACCATGTATGTGTTGCTTACCGGCCGCGAACCGGTAGAAGCTACCGGGCGGTTAATGGCTAAAGCAGAATTAAAGGGGCCGGCGCTGGAACCTGCCAGAATTATTAATCAGCGGCTGAGCGCACGTACCGCCAATATTATTGACCGCGCTATGAGCATCGACGCGGATAAGCGTCAGCAAACAGCCCGCGAGCTGCGAGCCGAAATGGAGCTTGCTTTAAAAGAGATTGAAAATGGGGTGCGGATCACCGCGAATGGCTCTCCCACTGGGCCGTTGCTGCACACATCAAAGCGCAATGCGGCGCTGCCAAGGCGTGTGCTGCCGCCGCAGCATTTGGCTTCACTGCCCATACGCAACGCTCCGCGCGAGGCAAAACCATTAGAAATGTCTTCGGACCATGCCCGGCGACCGACGGTGCAATTAACAGAAAAACCATTGATAGACTTTGGCGGGCCGCAGGTGCGGCTTCCCGGTAAGATCTCTATTGCGTTTGCCACCGTCGAACTATATTGGGGTTTGCTGTGCGCAGGTATGCTGATTGTAGAACTGGGCACGGATGGTTTTACGCGCAACCTTAATGTGGCTGCAATTATAACTATAGGCGTATTAATTGCGCTGATTCTCGGTATAACGCTGCTGACTGCCAGCGCGTTGGATAAACCTATTACGCGGCGCGGCGCGGTTCAAGAATCTTCCAGAGTATTATATGGTTCCGGGCTGACGTTGGTGTGGGTTTTGGTTAACGGCTTAGCTATATACCTATATCCCAGTCTTTCATCAGTCGCCGCATTGGCCGGGTTGGGTTTTCTGGGATTAGTCAGCGTTCTTACCGGTGTATTAAGCATTGCAAATATTTTGGCGTAACTGATCCCTCTGCGCTATAAGCGATATGGAAACGGGCCGCAGTCATTGTACACGGCCCGAGAATGCGGCTTATCTGTTGTTCATGCGCCGGAAAGCTTCATCAATTTCATCGCGTGTCATCCGCAGCGCCTTTTGGGAAGTTCCATAACCAATTTCAGAATCGCCGGTTGCTAGGCCAAGAAACACAGCGTCGGCAAATTCATCCAGCGGAACACCAAAAGTATGCAGGCCGGCGCCGCCAAGATCTGAATTTACCGCCGGCGGAGCAACTTCTATTACACTAACGCGCTGTGCGGCTGCCCGATGCCGCAGGCTCATAGTGAAGGAGTGCAGCCCTGCTTTTGTGGCGCTGTAGATAGGCGCAAATACACCCGGTGTGAACGCCAGCCCCGAAGATATATTGATGATGGCGGCGTTATCTTTTCCGGAAATCTGGGGCAGAAAAAGCATAGAAAGGTGAATTGGCGCTTCAAGATTTATTTGGATTTCTTTTTGAAAATAACTCCAGTCTTCTTTTGCGTTTATTATATCAAACCGCTGCTGTATTCCGGCGTTGTTCACAAGGATATTTATCTGAGGATGCTCCTCAGTAACCCACCGATGCAGTGCGGTGCGTTCACTCTCTAATGAAACATCACATACGCGGATGTGCGCTTGCGGCAGTTTTTGCTGCGCTTTGCGCAATTGCTCTTCTCTGCGTCCGCAAATAATCACGTTGCTGCCCGATTTACTGAAGCGCTCGGCAAGCGCAAATCCTATGCCGCTTGCGCCTCCGGTAATCAAAATAGTGTTTCCTGCTAATTCCATTGATATATTCCTCAATATGGCTGTATTGACTTAGTTTCATAATATCATGACTTTCGCTTCAGTTGAAAAATCGGAGATGTACCGGGGGCGTTGCCTCTTGTATGGATTTCTGGGGTGTTATCAACCATCCGCTTCTC
>JAKAOI010000241.1 GCA_021812265.1 Chloroflexota bacterium
TGATGACCATATGCGAACAAATATCCCCGGAGTTTATGCAATTGGTGATCTTTCCGGCAAAACCCAATTGGCGCACACTGCTATGACTGAGGGTGAAGTTGCGGCAGAAAATTGTATGGGCCACGATACAATAATGGATTATACTGTCATTCCCCGACCCGTGTTTACGTTCCCCGAGCTTGCTTCTGTCGGACTGACCGAGGCGCAGGCGAAAGAAAAAGATCCCCAAGCAAAGGTAGGAACTTTTCCATGGGCGGCGAATGGCAAAGCTTTGGCGTCGAATAACACCGAAGGAATGATAAAAGTAATATTAGGCCGCTATGGTGAGATTCTTGGCGCTTCTATTGCCGGACAAGACGCGCCGAATTTGATTGCAGAATTTGCGTTGGCTATGAAAGGTGAATTAACCGCCGCTGAAATTATTAATACTGTGCATGCGCACCCAACGTTCAGCGAAGCGTTGCGCGAAGCTGTGCTAGCCGCCGAACAGCGCGCAGTGCATATTTATCAAAGAAAATAATGCCATTCTTAGGATTTTTGTTTAAGAAGTGCGCCGCGCGACAGTTTGTGAAGCGCGGCGCCTTATTTATTGACAAAGTATCATATGTGTTATCAAAATTCTTTTATTATCACGTTTCTTCTCACTGATTTTGCAATATCCGCCAAAAATAATCCGCCAACGGTACGTTTAACTTGACGTTTTCCCTGAAACATGCTGAAAATATGAGAAGAAGTATGATGTGTGTTAGATATTTTCAAATTAACATATGTCAATAATATCAGATATTATCTGCACGAAGGGGTGTTTTGTGACTATACAACGTGTTGCCATGCCGCAGCTTGGTGAAACCGTTTCTGAAGGAGCTGTCGGCAATTGGCTGAAACATGAAGGAGATATGGTTCGCCGTGACGAACCGTTGGTTGAAATAATCACCGATAAAATTACTACAGAACTTCCGTCGCCGTTTGCGGGCAAACTTGCGCGTATTTTAGTGCAAACAGATGAAGTTGTGAAAGTTGGCGCCATTATTGCCGAAATTGAATCTGAGGTTTCTGCGCCGGTTTCTGTCGGAGCTTCTGCCGCCGCCGCCGGGGTTGCGCAGCCTTCCGCTAAAAACGGCATTGAACGTGTCAGCGTTGCGGCAGATCGGGTGTCGCCTCTCGCCAGAAGACTTGCTTCTGAATATAATGTAGATCTGAGCCAGATTCAAGGAACCGGTGAAGGCGGCCGCGTGCGCAAAGAAGATATTTTAGCCTTTGTGCAGCAGCGCGACAGCCAGCCGGCTGAACGGGCAGCTCCGGTTAAAAACGCCGTGACGCCGGCAATTTCGTCTGCAGGGCTATCTGAAGAAGATACTTTTATTACGTTGTCTCCGGTTCGTAAAGCTATTGCGGAACATATGGTGCGCAGCAAAACAACATCGCCGCACGCTACTACATTTATGGAAGTAGATATGACCAATATAGTGAAATGGATGGAGCGGAATAAAGATTCATTTAAAGCGCAGCATGGGTTTGGATTAACGTTTGTTCCGTTTGTTACAAAAGCGGTGTGCGAATCCTTACGCGAAGTGCCGACAATGAACGCCAGTTGGACAAGCGATAATCGTATTCAAGTTCGCAAACATATTAATATCGGTTTTGCTATATCAACCGAGAATGGGTTGGTTGTTGCAACTCTGAAAAACACCGATACGCTAAACTTAACCCAAATTGCCGGCGGCCTTCACGATTTAGCCTCGCGCGCGCGTTCTAATCGGCTGACGCCAGATGATGTTCAGGGAAGCACTTTTGTTGTCAATAATCCTGGGGTATTCGGAACAACGTTTTCTGCGCCAATTATTAACCAGCCAAACGCCGGTATATTAAGTATGGACGCTGTTATTAAACGTCCTGTTGTTGTTGAAAATGACGCAATTGCGGTTCGCAGCATGATGTTTATCTCTATCTCGTTTGACCACCGCATCAATGATGGTTTGGAAGGCGCAAAATTTCTGCGCGAAGTTCGCAAACGCTTGGAAAATTATACGATTGATGTAGACGTTCGGCTGTAAAGCGCTGTTGAGGCGCCTTATCGGCCGGGTTATCCTAACCTTCGCAGAAATATTTCAGAGGAAGATATCCCAGAGATATTTTCTCCTGCGAAGGTCGTTCTGTTTTATCTTGGAATGATTGTATTCGGAGATTTTTTGATGAGTGACCGGACCGATGCGCAGCAGCAAATGAATAATTCAAAAACTAATACAGGCGACGCCACTGCCGAAGCAATACAGCCATCATCCGCTAGCGGCGTGGTTCAGCAGAAGACCCGCCATACTACCCGAAAATTAACGCTTGGTTTTATTGCCGCCCGAGATATTCCCCCTGCGCCGTTTAAATCAATAAAATTAGAGCGCGAAGATGTAATTCGACTGCTTACAGAGTCTGGCGGCAAACCGCTGGATCTGCGCGGCGCTGATTTGCGTGGCGCCGACCTGAAGGGGCTGAATATGCCGGGCGTTATTTTTGGCTTGGCAGATCCGCTGGCGTCGGATGAAGACCGCCGAGAATACGCCGCGCGTTTAGACAGCGCCTCGCTGGCCGGATCGAACTTGGCGGGGTGCGCCGCCCCTGAAGTTGTAATATCGGGCGCCGATTTGCGTGGCGCCGTGCTGTTTAACGCTAATTTTGAAGGCGCAAATTGCTCCGGAGCGTGCTTTGATAAAACTGATCTCCATAATGTATCGTTTGAACGCGCCGACTTAAATAACGCAAATTTTATTGAAGCAAATTGTGAAGGCGCTCATTTTGTTGGAGCGAATTTACAAAACGCGCATTTAAAAATGGCTCGCTTGCGCAATGCAGACTTTAGTTTGTGCAATCTTACCGGCGCTGATTTACAATTGACGGTGATGGATGAGCAAACTTTTTTGGGCGGCGCATCTTTAAATGAGGCGCGCTTCGATGGATCCAGGCTGAGGCTTTTAGATTTAACGGTTATAGATTGGAATTTGGTGAAAAAATCCGGCGAAGAGATAGACGCGCAATCTGCGGCGCTAACCACGCAACAGGCGCATTTCCGCGCGGCAGCGCGAGTGTATCGCCAGTTAGCCAGCGCTTTGCAGGGACAAGGTTTGATTGCCGAAGCGCGCCGGTTTGGCGCAAAATCGAAGTGGATGGATTGCCATGCGCGCTGGAACGCCGCGCTGGACGCTTGGCGCGGTCGCAGATATGGGTCTTTGGCGGCGCGCCTGCTTTCTTGGCTAGGCTCTGCTTCGCAGGGAATCATCAGCGGGTATGGCAGGCAACCACTGTGGATTGCCGGATGGTCACTGTTGATTATTGGGGTATATGCGGGATTATACGCTATGTTTGGCGCAAAAGGGTCTGCTGGTATTTTGGCGTTGATGTTCAGCGCTCGTTCATTTGTTGGATTTGCTTATGCAAATAATGCGCAGGTCCATCTGATTGCCTCTTTACAATGGCTGCCATTCAGTGAAACCTTTTTGGGGCTATTATTACTTATTTTGTGGGTAGTTACGTTGGCGCAGCTTATGAATGAGTAATTGTGAAATTTTTGTCAAGTCTGATTTTGAGTGTCTGAAAATATGACGGTTAAAGGTCTTATTTTATAGGCGGGTTGCTGAAAGCAGAATGTGTGGCTAAGAATCTGGCCACATAACTGCTTTTATACAATGAATAACTTCTGGAATGGGATACTCTGCCCATAGGTTGGAGATATTCAAATTGCTCCGTTATACTGAGCATTGGAACACATTTCGCTTATTAAGTAAGTGGTAAAAGCGTGTGTTTCATATATACGGCCGGATGATGTACTATGCATGCCTGCTGTATGTATTTTCAGGAAGTCTTAGTAAAGGTTATGTTCTATTATGCAATCTGATAATTCCAGCCAATCTAATAAGGACGAAAATCAACCTCAGCAGGCGCAGCCACATGTTTCGAATTCTGGCGAAAATGGCGAAACGCAACCAAAAGCAGATTTTGCCGCGCCGGCGGCGTCGAATGAATCTCCCGAGATCTCTTCCGAGCAGACGCAAGTAAATTCTAATCAACAATTTGCAACCGAGCAGAATGATGGTTTAGAAAACGCCGAGACACTGGATCTTTCGCAATCGGATTTTTGGTCTCAGCAAACAAATCAAAAATCTGAACATACGCCAATTTTAGCTGCAATTACCGCCGGCGCGCCGTACCATCGACCACTTGCCCTGCGGCTGCGTGAACGCAAACGCCGTATTCGCAGCGATATGCTGGCGCGCGCAAAAGCGCGCAATTGGTTTACGTTTTTTACGATTTTTATGGTGTTTGTTATTGGGTTTATTGGATTCGCAGGATATTATTCCGTATCGCTGATAAATCAATATCAACAAAATATTCTTGCGTTGGCGCAAAACGTAAATATGCAATCTACTAAAATCTATGACCGTAATGGTGTGTTACTGTATCAAACATATAATACGCAGGCGACAAACGCCGGCTTGCGCACCGATATTAATTACTGTCAAATTCCCAATGCTGTTATTTGGGCCACAGTAGACACCGAG
>JAKAOI010000242.1 GCA_021812265.1 Chloroflexota bacterium
CCAGGTTCGGTAGTGAGGGGAATATAATTGTTGATTTAATGCCATATATATAACCAATTGCAGCAGAGTATAAGCAAGCTCGGTGATTGGACGCTATTCGCATGTATGCCGCGCTGAAGATATTTTTCATTGCAATGGGCAAATATTCTCTTCAGCGCTGGGCGCAGCGTAATTAATCAATCTGCTGCAAATCAAACGAAAATTGTTCAATAACTGGGTTTACCAGCAATGTCTCACACATATTTACTATTTCGATGCGGGCGGACGCTTCATCAGCGGCGTGAACTGAAACTTCAATATATTTGCCGATTCTCACGTGGTCGGCAGATTCAAAATGCAAATGCCGCAATGCGTCTAGCACAGTATTTCCTTGCGGATCTACCACGGTAGATTTTCGCGTAATAATAATCTTAGCCAGCCAGTGAAGTTTATTCTGAACGGTAGTCATGTATGTTTTTCTCCGATATATTATGCCGCAAGCGCGCGAATTTTTTCGTAGGTATATATTCCTGTTTTATGGCCGTCGCCCCATACAGGTGTTAAGCCATATCTGCCGACCATCTGCAATTCATACAGTGTCGTTTGTTCTGCGGTAAACACCGTATCAGCGTTAACTGAGCCGGCATAACTGCCTTCACCCGCGCACCATGCGCATGGGCAAGCGCGCCGCAATGTTTCGTAGGGAATAACACTTTCAACACCATCAGACCACTCAATTGTCAGTCTCATGTGTTCTTCATCCATTTCATAGCTCAGCGGAACGGTATCCGGTGGCAGCTGCTTCATTACGATTCTCCTGCCTTTTAGGCGGCTGGCCCAAAAGGTATTGCTATATTTTAGGTTAAAACTTTGCCTTTGCCCGCATTGCCAATGCTATTTACAAATTTTTTTGCTGTAAGCGCGCAGAAGGCGCTGTTATATTGCTTCAGATTCTCATTGCGCTGCAGCGTAGGCGTCTATTTCATTATAAAACATTGTATTGGAAACCGTCTGCCGAAATATCCCGTAAGAAAAACCGGAATATCGCAATGTTACCCGATTCATATGGCCATATTTTTCTTATAGCCAGATTTAAAAATTTGTGATCGCGCTAACCCCTTTTTTTTTGAATGGCTGCGCCTAATATCATGCCGAAACAAACAAGTACAGTAGTGAGTAAAAAGAAAATAGATTCTTCAATAGGCAAAATACTGCCTATCAACCAATGCAGTGAACGCGATGGGTTAATGGTCCAAATACCGGTATGAATTGCATACGCATCCGCCACGCTTAAATATAATGTAATGGGAACAATAGTTAACAATAATGTGTATCTGTAAGACCAAAGGATAGTTTTTCCGACGATAATTTGCAAGATAATTGGCGGTAAACCCCAAATTAACTCAAACCCCAAATATGTGTCGGGAAGATATTGGCGCATAAGCAAGACGCCTGCAACCCCCCAAATAATCCCAAGAACTATAGCAACCCCCCAAGCCAATTTTCCCGAAACTTGCAGATTTTGTGCGTTTGCCTTTGCGCTCCATGAAACTGCAATGGGCAGCCATAACACAATCAGAATTGTTTGCAAACAGAAAAACAGATATTCTTCGAGTGGCGCCCAGCCAAAAAATATTCCTTGAATTAGATGAGGGCTATACCACCAAACATGGGCAGCAATCAGATAATTATCCCAAGGAGTTGTGTATACTAAAGCAACGAAAATTAATAGAGTTAGAATACCCCAAAAATGAGGTTGATAGATTGAAAACTCTGATGGTTTTTCCTTGCGGTAGAACCCCAAATTAACTAGCAGCAAGCCAACAATAGGTATACATATAAATACTGCGAGAAACTCGGCGTATGTCATACTGTTTAACTCATTTCTAATAGCAATTTTTGTTTCTTTGCAGATGAATTTGTAACGCCATTTATGAGATTATCAGTGATGATTGCTGAGGAAAGAACACCAGGTAAACCAGCTCCTGGGTGTGTGCCTGCGCCGACAAAATATAAATTATCAAATTCTTCGGAACGATTATGTGGCCGGAACCACGCAGATTGTGTTAGGGTGGGTTGGAATGAAAACGCAGATCCCTTATAACTGTTTAAAACATTTTTAAAATGCAGTGGATCGATGTAATGTTCTGCAATAATTGAATCCGCAAGGCCGGGTAAATAGTTATCTTGCAGAAATTGCACGATACGATCGCGATAGATTTTTGCCGTCTTGGTCCAATCCACAGAAGCGTCTAAGTTGGGAACAGGAGCCAGCACATAAAATGTTTCGCAGCCATCAGGAGCTAAAGTAGTGTCTGTGATTGTTGGCATGTGCAGGTAAAGTGAGAAATCTGAAGCGAGCGTTTTTTTATTAAAAATATCATCAAGCAGCCCTTTGTATCGCGGGCCTAATATAATATTGTGATGCGCCAGATTTGTGGAGTTGCGGTAGATGCGATTTGTGCCGAAATACAGCACAAATAACGACATGCTGTATTGCAAATGCGCTAATTTACGATCGGTATAGATATGGCGGTATTGGGCAGGTATAAGTTTTTGGTAGGTAAAAGCAATATCAGCGTTTGAAACGATAATATCCGCAGAGTGATAAGAACCATCTTCCAAATAAACACCGGTTACTTTATGATTTTGCACAGTAATTTCTTTTACAGTAGCGTTATAGGTGATTTTACCACCGGTTTCTTGTAAGAGAGTTGTCATAGCGTTAACTAATGCGCCGGTTCCTCCAAGCGCATAATGAATACCCCATTTTCGCTCAAGGTAATGGATCATTGCATAAATTGATGGCGAATCAAATGGATTTCCACCAATCAGCAAAGGATGAAATGAAAAACATTGGCGTAAAAAATCATTGTGAACAAACTGAGATACATATGAGTAAACGCTTTTGTATGACTGCATTTTAATGAGATCCGGCGCAACTTTCAACATATCTGTAAAGTGTAAAAATGGTTGATCAGCTAATTCTACAAAGCCTTTTTGAAAAATTGTTTTGGTAGTGGCCATAAAATTTTGATAGCCTTGTTGATCAGCCGGCTCCCATTGTTTAATTTGATCTAAGATATATGTTTCATCATCGTTATAGTTAAAAGCTCGGCCGGATTGATTAAAGATGCGATAAAATGGATCACAGCGCACAAATTGTACATAATCTTCCCGCTTTTTGCCGACAACTTCCCAAAGATCATCAAACAAAAAAGGCGCGGTAATAACCGTTGGTCCGCCGTCGAAAGTAAATCCGTTGATAGAATAGGTATAGGCGCGTCCGCCTGGTTTATCCCTGCTTTCAAATAATTCAACGGAATGGCCGCCGGCGGCAAGACGAATAGCGACGCTGAGTCCGCCAAAACCGCTGCCAATAACAATAATCTTAGCCATAATATTTATTGTACTCTTTTCGGTAATTTTGTGTTGTTTTGTTGGTGCGCTTGCCGCCATATTTGCGGTAACTGCCGTAATTTGTTAAGAGTTGGCACGTGCGCTCTTTGATGAAAGACATCGTAATCATTTTTTTCAATTTCATGAAGAATGTTTTGATATAGTTGAGCCGCCGCCATGATAGCAAAGCGTCCATCTTTATGCAGCAGCGTGATACCGGGCAAAGATTCTTCATATAAACAATGGGTACGATTGATTTGAAAGCGCATAAATGCGCGCCAATTTTCAGTTACTTTCCCTAATGCAATATCATGTTCTGTCAGGTGAAACGCTTCCAGATCTTCCTGTGGCAAATAAAGTCTGCCGGATTGCCAATCCTCTCCAATATCGCGCAAAATATTCGTCAACTGCAGCGCAACACCTAGTTTAATAGCATAGGGCAGCGCTTCTTGTCCTTGAAAACCAATAATATACATGGCCATTAATCCGACAGTTGAAGCAACACCATAGCAATATTCAGTCAATTCTGCGAAAGTAGTATAGCGATTTTGTGTTAAATCACGCCCGATACCATCAATAAGATGATGAACATATCCTTGGGGAATACCATAATTTACTTGGGTATTTATCCATGCTATGGAAACTTGATCGAGTTCATTTGTATTTTGGGTGAATCGCGTGCGCCAAAGTTGTAAAAGATGTGCAATATCATGTTCGGGTGACGCTTTATCTACCAGATCATCTGTAGTTCGACAAAATGCGTACAAAGCTTGGACGGCCTGTTGTTTCGGTTTTGGCAATAATGAAGACGCGAGATAAAAAGTATGGCTGTTAATTTTTGTGATATTTTTGCAGAAATCATAAGCTTCGGCAAGCATCAGATCAGTAATTTGCAGATTTCTTTCTGATTTGGGATGACGCAATCCTTCATTGGCTTTGTTCAGGAGTGTATGTTCCCATGTTGCTATATGAACCGCCATAAGATCCTCCTCATCAATATATTTTTATGGTGACGGCATAGTACTACAGATGATAATAAAAATTTTTTTAAAATGTCAATATTTTGTTTATATTTTGTCTTATTAAAGTGGACAATATATAAGCAAGATGTTATAATGAAAACATTACTTGTGGGAGGGAAGAAAATACATTTGAGTAATCAGAGTGA